>JABFRZ010000498.1 GCA_013140785.1 Planctomycetota bacterium
GTCAGGCTCGGCGAGACGTGCTCGGCGGCCACAGAGGCCGCCTGCGCCGCCTCGCTGTCGCCTTCCTCGCCTCCGCGCCGCCCGCTTCGCCTCGCAACGCGGTTTTTCCGACACGCTCTGACCCGCGGCTCCAGACCACGGCCGTTCGACGCCGCGACTACCTCTTCCGACCCGCTACGCCCCGAGCGCCCACAGGCGCTCCCACAGCGAGGGCTTCTTCGCGCGTGCCGCGTAGTCGGGGCAGTCGCCGCGGAGGTTGATCTTCTGGTGGTTGCCGGGGAGCTGCTGCTCGTCGAGGCAGGCCAGCTTCTGCTTCGAGGGCATGTTCTTCTCGAGGTAGCAGCCTTCGATCCGGGCCTCGTAGGGGCGGCTGCGGAAGTGCTGGCAAGTGCGACAGTCCACGCGAGAGGGGGAACTCATGGCGAAGCGAGTGTGCCGAGAGGAAGGGGGTCAGACAACCTCGGGCGGCCAGGGGAAATGGACCGACCGCAGCTGCCCGACCCCCATTCGGAATCACTCAGCGCGACTCCCGTTCGGATTCAGCCGGCGCGGACCTCGATGCGGTGGAGGCGCGGCTGGCGCTTCTTCAGCTCGACCCGCAGGCGGCCGTTCAGGAGCGTGGCCCCGATCGAGTCGCGCTCGATGTCCGCGCTCAGGCGGAACGAGCGCTCGTAGTCGGGGAACTCGAAGCCCACGCCCGACGGCTGCCAGCCCTCGGGCGGATCGACTCGCGGTCGGGCGCGCAGCGTCAGCACGTCCTCGTTCAGCGCGAGCTCGATCGACTGCGGGTCGGCGCCGGGAATGTCGGCCACCAGGACCAGGGCCTCGGGCGTTTCGTAGATGTCGGTGCGCGGGCGGATGCGCGTGCGTTCGACGGCGGCGGCGGGGGAGTTGGGTTGGGTGCTCATGGGTGCTCTCCTTGTTCTCTCTAGTTATCCTGGCCTTCGCTCTGGACCTGGATCTTCACGGGCGGGTTCTTCAGCAGGCGCGGGAGCTCGATCTCGAGCACGCCGCGCGCGAGCCGCGCCTGGACGCGGGCTTCGTCGATCTCGAAGGGCGCGCGCAGGCTGCGTCGGAACTCGCCGCGCGGGCGCTCGACGTGCTCGCCTAGCGCGGTCTCGCCCTCGGGTTCACTCCGATAGCGGCCGGAGAGGGTCAGGGTGTCGTCCTTCACTTCGAGGTCTAGGTCCTTGGCCTCGAAGCCAGGCAGCATGGTGCGAAGCAGCACGTCGCCCTCCCTCGTGTAGAGCGCGAAGGGCATCGGCGTCACGCGCCCCAGGTCGGGCTCGGCGCGCAGCTGCTCGAACTCGCGCAGCGTCCGGAAGGACGCGAAGAAACGAGGCCCGAGGGGTTGGAAGTGCATGGTGGATTCTCCTTGTTGTGTGGCCGCTCGATGCGGAGCTCCGGGCGCCTGCGGCGCGCGGCGCGCCTGGAAAAGCAAGGTCGATGCCAGTGGAAAAGCGGCCTTCTCGAGGTCATTGATGGCGGTTTGGGCCCTTCGGCCTGTCAAGATGGCCGCATTGGCTGTCGATGTGGCAGCGAGTCAACTCGCCTCGATCGGAGCCCACCCAGTTCCCCGCGCGCCAGGGAAAGACAACCGGCGGCCACTCGCGTGGCCGCCGGTCACTCTCTCACGCTCTCCGTCGAGTGCATTCGAAGCGCGGGCGCCTGATGGTGGCGGCGCCCCGGAGTTTCTAGGCGCTTCTCCGCCACCCTTCGGCGAGAAGGAGCTCGGCCTTGAGGGCTGCCCGCACGCCGCGCGCTATTCTCTGCCGCTCCCGATCCCTCGCCGCGCCCGCACCGGGCCCGTCCGAGCGCACCCTCGATCGGGCCGGCCCAGCGAGGAATCCCGCTTGAAGGAAGTCGTCATCGCCAGCGCGTGCCGCACGCCGATCGCCAAGTTCCAGGGCGGCCTCGCCAGCTTCCGCGCGCCCGAGCTCGGCGCGCTCGCGATCCAGGAGGCCCTGCGCCGCGCGCGCGTCGCTCCCGATCAAGTCGAGGAGGTCATCTTCGGCAACGTGCTGCAGGCCGGGCTCGGCCAGAACCCCGCGCGCCAGGCCGCGCGCGGGGCGGGCATCCCGGACGCGGTCGGGTCCTTCACCGTGAACAAGGTGTGCGGCTCGGGCCTGAAGGCGGTGATGCTCGCGGCGCAGGCGATCCGCGCGGGTGACGCCGAGCTGATCGTCGCGGGCGGGATGGAGAGCATGAGCAATGCTCCCTATCTCTTGCCCGAGGCGCGCAATGGTGTGCGCCTCGGCCACGGCAAGCTGATCGATTCGATGATCGCGGACGGCCTCTGGGACATCTACAACGACTTCCACATGGGCCTGACGGGCGAGAAGGTGGCCGAGAAGTACGACATCTCGCGCTCGGCCCAGGACCAGTTCGCGGCCGAGAGCCATCGAAGAGCGGGCGAGGCGACCGCGAAGGGCTTGTTCGAGGCCGAGAAGTTCGCAGTCGAGGTCAAGGCCAGGAAGGGCGAGGTCTCTAGGTTCACCACGGACGAGACCATCCGCGGCGACACGACCGCCGAGGGCATCGCCAAGCTCAAGCCCGCCTTCAAGGAAGGCGGCACGGTCACCGCCGCCAACGCTTCCTCGATCAACGACGGGGCTGCGGCCGTGATCGTGATGAGCGCCGACAAGGCCAAGCAGCTCGGCATCCGGCCGCTGGCGCGCATCACCGGCTACGCGACCGGCGGCATGGCGCCCGAGTGGGTCATGATGGCGCCCGAGGTCTCGATCCAGAAGGCCGCCGCCAAGCTGAAGAAGAAGCCGGCCGAGTTCGACCTGCACGAGATCAACGAGGCCTTCTCGGTCGCGGCCTGCGCCCTGATGCGCGTGCTCGCGCTCGATCCGAAGCGCGTCAACGTGAACGGCGGCGCGGTCGCGCTCGGGCACCCGATCGGCGCGTCGGGCGCGCGCGTGCTCACGACCCTGCTCTACGCGATGCAGCAGCGCGGCGCGAAAACCGGCATGGCCTCGCTGTGTCTCGGCGGCGGCAACGCCGTTTCGATGACGGTCGAGAGCCTGGCGTGAGCGCGGCGCCTGGCTCGAATGCGGCGGGCGCCTTCCAGCGCGTGGCCGTGGTCGGCGCGGGCACGATGGGGAACGGCATCGCGCAGACCTTCGCCAGCGCCGGCGCCGAGGTCGTGCTGATCGACGTTGTCGAGCCGGCGCTGAAGAAGGGCCTGGCGACGATCGAGAAGAGCCTCGCCAAGTTCGCCGAGAGGGGCAAGCTCTCGGCCGCCGACGCGCAGTCGATCTTCGCGCGCGTCAAGCCCTCGACCACGCTGCAGGACGCGAAGTCGGCCGAGCTCGTGGTCGAGGCCGTGGTCGAGAGGCTCGAGGTGAAGCGCAAGGTCTTCGCCGAGCTCGATGCGCTCACGCCCGCCGCGACCATCCTCGCCACGAACACATCCTCGATCTCGATCACCGCGATCGCCGCGTCCACGCAGCGCGCCGACCGCGTGATCGGCATGCATTTCATGAACCCGGTGCCCTTGATGGCGCTGGTCGAGATCATTCGCGGCCAGGAGACCTCCGACGCCACGACCCAGCGCGTGGTCGCGGCTTCCAAGGCGATCGGCAAGACGCCGGTCGAGGCCAGCGACTACCCGGGCTTCGTCTCGAACCGCGTGTTGATGCCCATGCTCAACGAGGCGGTCTTCTGCCTCATGGAGGGCGTCGCCACCAAGGAGGCCATCGACACGGTCATGCGGCTCGGCATGAACCATCCGATGGGCCCGCTGGCGCTGGCCGACCTGATCGGCCTCGACGTGTGCCTCGACATCCTCGAGGTGCTGCACTCGGGCCTCGGCGACGACAAGTACCGCCCGTGCCCGCTGCTCCGCCGCATGGTCGCCGCCGGGCGCCTCGGCAAGAAGGCCGGCAAGGGCTTCTACGACTACGCCTGATCGCTCCCGCTCTCCTTCTCCGGCCCCGCGTCCTCCGCGCCTCCGCGGTCGGATCGCAAACGAATCACCCGACACCCGATGGACTTCGCCCTCGACCAAGAACTGACCCTCGTGCGCGACATGGCCCGCGACTTCGCCGAGAAGGAGCTCTTCCCGCGCGCCGCCAAGCACGACCGCCAGGAGCACCTCGACCCCGAGGTCTACGCGAAACTCGGCGAGCTCGGCCTCTGGGGCCTGACGGCGCCGGAGGAATACGGCGGCTCGGGCCTCGGCAACCTGGCGCTCGCGACGGTCTTGATCGAGCTCAACCGCGGCTGCGCCTCGACCGGGGTGACGGTCTCGGTGCACAACAGTCTCGTCGGCGCGCCGCTCAAGCGCTTCGGTTCGAAGGAGCAGCAGCAGACCTGGTTCCCGCGTCTCGCCACGGGCGAGATCCTGGGTGCGTACTGCCTGACCGAGCCGAACGCCGGCTCGGACGCGGCCGCGCTGTGCACCACGGCCAAGCTCGTCGGCGGCGACTACGTGCTCGACGGCACCAAGCTCTTCGTCACCAACGGCACCGAGGCCGGGCTCTTCATCGTCTACGCGCGCACCGACCCGAGCGCCGCCAAGGCGAACGGCATCTCGGCCTTCCTCGTGCCGCGCGACACGCAGGGCCTGCGCGTCGGCAAGAAGGAGAAGAAGACCGGCATTCGCGGCTCCTCGACCACCGAGGTCGTTTTCGAGGGCGCGCGCGTGCCGGCCGCGAACCTGCTGGGCGAGAAAAACCGCGGCTTCCAGGTGGCGATGGACACGCTCGACGGCGGCCGCATCGGCATCGCCGCGCAGGCCGTCGGCATCGGCCAAGCCTGCCTCGAGGCCTCGGCCAAGTACGCCAAGGAGCGCCAGCAGTTCGGCCGCCCGATCGGCGACTTCCAGGCCGTCCAGTGGAAGCTCGCCGACATGTCTACCCAGCTCGAAGGCAGCCGCCTGCTGACCCTCAGCGCCGCCTGGCTGCGCGACCGAGGCGAACCCTGCGGTCAGCAAGCCGCCCAGGCCAAGCTCTTCGCCTCCAAGACCGCCAACTTCTGCGCCGACGAAGCGGTGCAGATCCACGGCGGCGCGGGCTACACCGACGAGTTCCCGGTCGAGCGCCTCTTCCGCGACGCGCGCATCACCGAGATCTACGAGGGCGCGACGGACATCCAGCGCATCGTGATCGCGCGCAAGGTGCTGGCTTAGCGAGGCGCTGAGCTGCGCAGGCGACGGCTTCCGATGTCCGGAATTCCCATCGCGTCGAAGATGCTCGGAGACGCAGGCGAGCACTATGCCCTCAGCCAGCTCACCTTCGCCGGAAAGCCGGCGATGAAGATGCCGGAAGGCTGGGAAGGCTATGACCTTGCCTACGAGTCTGGCACCGGACTTGTCCGGATCAGTGTCAAGACGAGAAGCGAGAGCGAGGGATGGAGCACGAGCAGGTGGTTCACCTTCGACGATCGCAGAGAATGCGAGTGGATCGTCTTTGTCTTCAAGCCGAAGAGCGGCGTGCTGCGCTCCTGGATCCTCCCCTTTGCTGCTGCGTGTCGGCTTGCAAACCAGCCAGGGCCTCGGCGCAAGAACGCACACATACGCGATCTCTCGTGGGCAAAGCTGAACACTCCGCCCCTCTCGCAGTACGAGAGCAACTGGAACCTCGAGCGAGGCGGATCGTGATGCCGTCGGGCGCAGACGACAAGGTGTCGCACACGAAGAATGCCGATCGCAGGGGTGGTCACAGCTTGTCACAGCTGCTTGTCGCAGCTTGTCACAGCTTCCCCTGAGCCTTCCGCAGGGCGTCGGAGAGGAGGTACTCCTTGGTGGGGTCGGTCGGGCTGGTGCTGCGCTCCTCGAGGAGCTGCTTCTCGACGAGGGCGCGGAGATCGCGCTGTAGGGTGCGCCGGTTCGCCTCCGGCTGCAGGGAGACGTAGTCCTGGAGGGTGAGCTTGCCGTGCTCGAGCGCGTGGCCGAGGGCGGCCGATTGACGTTCGGAGAGCTTGTGGCGTCGGGAGAGGACGTCGAGGCGGATGATCCGCTCGCCGCGCTGCTGCACCTCCGTGAGCTGCGTGGCGAGGCCGTTGGTGAAGAACTCGAGCCAACCGGTGAGGTTCATGTCGCGCTCGCGGACGCTCTGGATTGCGCGGTAGAACGCGGGGCGATCGCGGTCGTAGAACTCGCTCAGGGTGAACAGGCGCTTGAAGTCGTAGCCGGCGCGGTAGAGGCACAGCGTCGAGAGCAGGCGTGAGGTGCGCCCGTTGCCGTCGAGGAACGGGTGCACGTGCACGAGCTGGAACTGTGCGACGCCGCTGACGAGCACGGGGTGGACTTCGCGCTCGGTGTTCAGCCACTCGACGAGCTCGCGCATTTGGATCGGTACGTCGAGTGGCGGCGGCGGGGTGTAGACGGGTTTGCCGGTCGTCGCGTTCACGACGTAGTTCTGCACGCGTCGGTACTCGCCCGGGGCCGCCGCGCCGCCGCGCACGCCGGTCACGAGGTTGCGGTGGATCTCGCGCACCAGGGCCTCGGTGATGGGCGCGACCTCGCCCAGCCAGGCCGAGACGAACTCGAAGGCCGTGCGGTAGTTCAGGAGCTCGCGCGCGTCCTCGGGATCGGCCTCGGGCACGCTTTTCCCGGCGAGCAGGCGCTCGGATTGCTCCAGCGTGAGGTGCGAACCCTCGATGTGCGTCGTGTGGTGGGCCTCGAGCAAGAGCGCGCGCTCGCCCATGCGCCGCAGCCATTCCTCGGAGAGCTTGGCCGCCTCGAGGAAGCCGCGCGCGCGCTCGATCTTCGTCAGCGCGGCCGTGATCGCGTGCGAGGTCGTGAAGCGAGGGCGGAGGCCCATGCGGATCCAGTCTGTGGCCTGTGGGTTGGAGACGCCAGCGGCGCCGTTCCTCGAGTCGGGAGGCGAGCACAGCGACCTGTCGCCGGCGAACCCTGCAGTGTTTGCTCACGACGCTGAGCGACCCTGCTCAGAGCCCCGAGCAATGTAGGGAACGCCAGCCCGGCCCGAGGCCGTGAGGGGGCCATCGAGCGCATTCGCCTGAGTGCGCGCTCCGCCTAGTCGTCTTCCTCGGGCTCGAGCTCTTCGAACTCCTCGGGCATCTCGAGCTCCTCCCACTCCATCTCCTCGTCCGACTCGTACCAGGAGTTGTCGAGGTCCGTGTTCGGGCCCTCGCCGCCGGGGACGCCGTCGGCGCCGTAGGAAATGACGAGCGGGGCCTCGTCGCGGAGCTCGTACACGTACGAGTTGCCCCACGGGTCCAGGGGCAGCGCGTCCTGGCCCAAGTAGCTCACGCCGTTCTCGTCCGGGGTCACCAGCGCCTCGAGCGAAGGCGGGTACAGACCATCGTTCGCGAGCGCGTACTGCTCGAGCGCGTCGTCGAGGGTCCAGATGTCGGTCTGCGCCTGGGTCTCCTGGGTCGTCTCGCCCATGGGCTCGTCGCCGTCGACTCCGGTTGCCGCAAGCGCACCCATGCCGGCGAATCCCGCGACGATCGCCGGCGCCCAACCGAGCGTGGCCGCGAGATGCAACTGCGCCGAGCGGTCGCCCTGGCCAACCAAGACGAGGTCCTCGCCCTGGATGCGCGACAGGACTAGCGTCGGGCGCGCGCCCTCGAGCAACTCGTGATACGACGGCAGCACGAGGCCCGGCTCGCGCAGCGCGTCCGTCTTCGAGCGTACGGCGTTGGCCAGCGCCGAGGCGGCCAGGCCGAGCATCCCGTAGCCGTCGCGCGCGAGGCGCGGGGCGTCGCTGAAGAAGAGCCCCTGCAGGTCGTCGAGCGAGCCGAGTGAGAGGGCGCGGAGGCCCGCATGAGAGGGCAGGCCCTGGCCGCGTCCGCGCGCGTGCTCGAGCGCCGCGAACAGCGTTTGCGGCGTGGCCGCGACGAAGAGGTGCTCCGCGTGAATGGCGAGGGTGGGCTCGAGCGGCACCGGTAGGCCGGGGAAGGTGAGCGCGAGGCAGCGCGACCCTTCGTGCTCGAAGGAACGCACGCGCGCGCGGCCGTCGAGCATTGCGTCGGCGTGCTCGTTCAGCCGGCTCGCGAGCCGCTCGAGGGTCGTGGCCATGCGCGTCTCGTCGTCCAGCGCGACGAAGGCGACAGCCGAGGCGAGACCCCCGCCGCCGGTCGTGTCGGAGAGGTAGAAACCGAAGGTCTGGCCCAGCGGCTCGAGCACGTCGGCCCCGAGCTCCAGGCCCAGCGCTTCGCGGACTTGTGCGAGCACCGCTGCTTCGGCCTCCGTGCCGAACATTTCGAAGGTCTGCAGGATCGAGGTCGGCTCGGAGCGCGAGAGCGAGACCAGCGTCGCGTCGGCGGGGACCAGGCGCAGCTCTTCGCGCGGGATCGGCGTGCTCACGAGCGCGCCCGTTCTGCGCGCCATAGGCACCCAGTTGCGATAGCGCCCGCGGTAGTGCGCGCGATCGGATCCGTGTCCGGCGGCGAAAGAGAAGCCGAACGCGTCCTGCCCCAAGAGGCCGAGCGCTTCGAGCTGCTGGGTAACGACTTGGGCCTCGGGCCCGGCCTGCTCGAGCAAGTGCCGGAAGGGCGACACGAGCTCGGACAACTCGACGTCCAGCGCGAACACCGGCGCAACGCCCTGCGGGAAGCCGAGCGCCGCTAGCCGGACTTCTTCCTTGGCGGGCTCGCCCCACGCGAGCACGAACGTGCCGCTCTTCGCGCGCGCGCCGTGGAAGAGCCTTCCCATGGGTGTCTCGACTTCGGTGAGCTCGGGATCGTCCTCGGCGCCCGTGGAGGGCAACGGCACCAGCGCGAGCAGCCCCGCGCAGCGCGCCTCCAGCGCGGCGGCGCGTTCAGCGCTCCCGGCATGGACGGTCCAGGTCGCCCGGACCGACACGGGCATCGACTCGTCTGGGCCGTGGCCGTGACTCTCGTCCAGGTCGAGCTGCAGCGTCCACGGCGCGCTCAAAGCCTCGCACAGGAACTCCATCGAGCCGGGCGGAGGCGCGCCGCCCCCGAGCTCGGCCGGCAGCTCGAGCAGGCGTTCGTCGAGCATCCCGAGCGCGCGCAAGAGGCCGGCGTCACGCGGATCGTCGAGCATCGCGGCGAGTCCGGCCGAGTGAATCACCAGGCCCCAGCCGTCGGCGAGTCGCTCGTCGGCGGCGGATGCGGGCGTGTGGGCCGACGTGGGAGCAGACCCATCGCGAGCCGACCCATCGTCCGAGCGGCTCGCCTTCGCGCCCGACGCGCAGCCCGCCGCCGCCAGACCGAAGAGCACGACTGCGCCGCGTGCGTGCGCGGAGAATTCGAGAGATGAGAGCATGGGGTTCCTTCCTCCTTGGGGCGCCGGATTCTAGCCAGGCCCCGCGCGCGTTCCTCGCCTGCGCTCGGAAGTCGCGGCGCGCTCGCCGTCTCGCGCAGCGCTCTCGGACTGGCCCCCAGTCGCGCCCTGGCTACACTCTTGCCCCCTGATGGACGCCGCGGACGACATGGCGCGCCGGCTGCTCGCCGGTGAGCGCCCGGCGCTGGCGCGCATGATCACCTGGGCCGAGAACGCCGATGCGCGCTTCGCGGCTGCGCTGGCGCTGGTCTACCCGCGCGTCGGGCGCGCCTGGCGCATCGGCGTCACGGGGCCGCCGGGCGCGGGCAAGAGCTCACTCGTCAACGCGCTGATCGAGAAGCTGCGTGAGCGCGCGAGCACGGTCGGGGTGCTCGCGATCGACCCGTCGAGCCCGTACTCGGGCGGCGCGCTGCTCGGCGACCGCATCCGCATGGAGGAGCGCACCACCGACCCGGGCGTCTACATCCGCTCGATGGCCACGCGCGCGAGCCACGGCGGTCTGGCGCGCGCCGCGGTCGATGCGCTCGACGTGATGGACGCCTTCGGCTTCGACTGGCTGCTGGCCGAAACGGTGGGCGTGGGTCAGGCCGAGTACGAGATCGCGGGCGCGGCCGACACGGTGCTGGTGGTCCTGTGCCCGGGCGCGGGCGACGGGATCCAGGCCATGAAGGCCGGGCTGCTGGAAGTTGCGGACGTGCTTGTGGCGAACAAGAGCGATCTCGCGGGCGCAGACCAGCTCGTGACCGACCTCGAGGACGCCTTGGCGCTGCGCGCGCTCTCGCGCAACCGCCGCCGCACCCCGCTCGTCGTCCCGGTCAGTGCCCACGACGGCAGCGGGCTCGACGCGCTCTTGGCGGCGATCGAGGCGCACCGGCGCGAGCTCGAGGGCGGGGATCTGGCCGCCCTGCGGCGCGAGAAGCGCGTCCGCCAGGTGCGTCGCGTGGTCGGCGAGCGGCTCGACGAGGTGCTCTTCGGCTCGGCCGGCCGGACGGAACAGGCCGCCGCGCTCCTCGGGAAGTCCCGCACACCTTACGATGTAGCGGAAGAGCTGCTGGGCTCCATCCTGGCGAGCACACATCGAACCCGAGCATGAGTGACATCCGCATCCAGAGCAGCGTGCGCGCCGTCGATGCCCGCGCTCTGTGGGAGAGCGCCATGAGTGCGGCGGAGAACCGCCCGGCGAACTTCACCACGCTCTCGGGCGCGCCGCTCGCGCCGCTCTACGGTCCCGCCGACGTGGGCGCGCTCGACCCCGAGCGCGACCTCGGCTACCCGGGTCAATTCCCGTTCACGCGCGGCGTGCACCCGACGATGTACCGCGGGCGCCTGTGGACGATGCGCCAGTTCGCGGGCTTCGGCAGCGCCAAGCAGACCAACGAGCGCTTCAAGTTCTTGCTCGAGCACGGCCAGACCGGGCTCTCGACGGCTTTCGATTTCCCGACGCTCATGGGCTACGACTCGGACCACGAGCGCAGTCTGGGCGAGGTCGGGCAGGTCGGCGTGGCGATCTCCTCGCTGGCCGACATGGAGACGCTGATGCACGGCATCCCGATGGGCGAGGTCTCGACCTCGATGACCATCAACGGGCCGGCGCCGATCCTGCTCGCCTTCTACATCGCGGCCGGTGAGAACCAGGGCGTCGATCCCAAGTCGCTGCGCGGCACGGTGCAGAACGACATCTTGAAGGAGTACCAGGCCCAGCACGCCTGGATCGTGCCGGCCGAGCCGGCGCTGCGCATGATCACCGACGTGTTCGGCTACTGCGCGCGCAAGGTGCCGCAGTTCAACACGGTCTCGATCTCGGGCTATCACATCCGCGAGGCCGGCTCGACCGCCGCCCAGGAGCTGGCCTTCACGCTGGCGAACGGGATGGAGTACGTGCGCCGTGGCGTCGCGGCCGGACTCGACATCGACGCCTTCGCGCCGCGCTTGAGCTTCTTTTTCGACGCACACCTCGACTTCTTCGAGGAGGTGGCGAAGTTCCGGGCCGCGCGCCGCATCTGGGCGCGCAAGATGCGCGACGGGTTCGGGGCCAAGGACCCGCGCTCGTGGATGCTGCGCTTCCACACCCAGACCGCCGGGGTCTCGCTGACCGCGCAGCAGCCCGAGAACAACATCGTGCGCACCGCGCTCGAGGCCTTCTCGGCCGTGCTGGGCGGCACGCAGTCGCTGCACACGAACTCGATGGACGAGACGCTCGCGCTGCCGACCGAGAAGGCCGTGAAG
>JABFRZ010000121.1 GCA_013140785.1 Planctomycetota bacterium
CCACCACGAGTGCGGCTCCGAGGCCGAGCGCTCCCTCGCGGCTCGAGCTCCAGGAGAGGCTCGCGCCGAGATCACCTTCTTCGAAGTCCGCTGCCCGTGCGGCGAAGGAGATGGGGCTCCCGACGACGTGGGCCGATCCACTGGTCGGGCGCGTGATGTCGACCTGAGGGCGGGAGTTGTGGAGCTCGCGTCCCCCGAGCAGTGCTGAGGCCCTCATCGGCCCGAGTCTCTCGTCGATCAGCAGGCCGAGGCTCTTCACCTGGACCTGACGGTTGTGGGCCGGGTCGCTCACGATGACGCGGATGAGATCGGAGCGCCGCCGCCCCGAGGGAAGGTCGACGGCCACGGAGCCATTGGCAAGGCTCGGGAACGACGCGAGCGTGTTGCCGTTGAACTCGATCGTCAGCGCGACCGTGCCCCGCTCGTCCCAGAAGCCCAGCTCCAGCTTCGTGAGACGGGTACTCAATGCGAAATCGACGGTCGGTGCGTAGCGGTCGTACTTGAAGCCGAAAACCGAGGCTCCCGTGTCGCGCGGCATGTGGTTGTCGATCCACTGCCCGAGGAGCCGTACCCAGCTCGCCCACTCGAGATTGGACGCGGCGCACAGGCCAGGGCTGGCCGCGTGGATGCTCGAGAAGTGGTAGCCCCACTTGGCGCTCGCGTAGTCGGGCTGGTAGTCGGGGATGGTGTTGTCGCGCCCGTCCGTGCGCTCTCCATAGGCGGCCCAGAACGCCGGGCTGCCGAGGGCGCCGAGTTCGCTGCCCGCGAAGTTGCGGGCCTTGAGCTTGTCGTAGGCGTCCTGCTCCGTGCCGTAGTCGAGGGCCAGCATGGCGGCGCTGTTCGAGGAACGGACGATGTTGTGGCAGTCCCCGCAGTGTTGGTCGAACCCGGGCCAGATGTCGGCCTTCCATTCGGGCGCCGCGAGGCTCGGCGACGCGGAGGTTCGGACGACCGGCTTGCAGTCTGCGTCGTAGTCGAGGAAGGTCGTGAGCTGCGTCAGGTCGAGCGCCGGCTTCCGGGAAGCCTCCGTGCCTTCGAAGGGGATGCTGAAGCCCGACTCGTGCTGGTGGCAGCCGCCACAGTCGGTGCGAGTCTCGCGTGGCTTCAGGCTGTGCCAGCTGCGCACATCGGCGAGCTTCATGCCATAGCGACGGTCGAGCAGATGGAACTCGAACGGCACGTTGGCCGGGACGCGGACCTTGAAGGACTGGTCGCTCTCGTTCT
Source organism: Planctomycetota bacterium (assembly GCA_013140785.1). Classification (GTDB taxonomy): domain Bacteria; phylum Planctomycetota; class UBA1135; order UBA1135; genus JABFRZ01. The sequence goes on from JABFRZ010000121.1 coordinate 1,225, forward strand.
GCTCGAGCACGGAGTAGACGCCAAGGTGCGCGACCGATTCGACCCTGCCGGTTCCGTCGGTCTCGTAGCCGCGTGCACTGAGGAACTGGAAGTCGGTGCGTTGGCCGGTGAGGTTGACTCCGATCCCGAGCACCGTCTCGGGCAGGAGATACTGGCAGAAATCCGTGGGGTCCTGGAGGTAGCGCAGACCTTCCTGGCTGCGCACGATCTGGATCCTCTCGTTGTCGTGGATGTGGTTCGGATTGAACGGCCGGCTGCCGAGCACATAGCAGTCGAAGGGGCGGATGTCGGAGTTCCAAAGGGCCGAGGTCCCGATCACGGCATGGGGCACCCCGGCTGGGACCTCGCTGTGCGGATCGGCGATCGGAGCGGCGACGCGCTGCTCCGCCTCACCCGTGCGTTCGAGCCACGAGAGCACGGGCGTGGGCCAGATCAGGTCGTACTGGGCCGAAGCGTCGCGCACGACCGCGTACAGCCCCTGCCCGAGGGCGACGTCGATCGGCTCGTGCGGCTCGAAGGGCTCCAGATCCGGGCGATAGCGGATCTCCGACTCGAACACGTTCCGCCTGCCGTCGGCGTCGAGCCTGGCGACGTTCGCGCTGGTCGGCGTGTAGGCCATGAAGTACTCGCCTCCGACCCTTCCCGCGCGGGGCGAGGAGAACTTGCCGATGTAGAGCAACTGGCCGCCGACCGTGACTTGTGTCGAGGGGACATCGGCTGCCAGGGCACCGACGGTCAAGACCTCGGAGAGCTGGCGCGGCGACGTGCCCCAGGGGCCGAGCTCGAACACGTTCGTGCCCGCATCCTCCATCCGGATCCCCTGCAGCTGGCCGAATCCATCGTTGTTGGCGTTGTAGTACTTGACGCCGATGAACGAATCGACGAGCCGGCCCTGGGCGTCGCGTTCGACGACTAGCGTGCCGAGGTGGAAGAGTTCCGACCCGTGCGCGTAGCCGAGGAGCGACTTCCAGCGCCCCTCGGAGTCGAGCGACTGGATCTCCCAGCGCCGTCCCTCTTCGGTCGAGGACTGGTAGGAGAAGGCCAGACCGTCGCGCAGCGGGGTCGGGCTCAGCGCCGAGGCCGTAGTGTAGAACTGGAACCGGTTCGGGGGTCCCAGGCTGCCGTCCGCCAGGATGTCCGCCTGATAGAGATTGAAGTTGTGGTTCGCCTCGCCGAACGACTCGTTCGAGTTCGCCAGACGCGCGCGGTTCGAGACCCAGACCGCCTTGAGGCCCGCGCGCGTGCGCATCTCGATCAGGTGCATGTCCATGTTGCCCCAGTAGTTCGCACCCGACGCCTGTTGCGCCAGGGTCGGGTTCAGGGCGTCCCTGAAACGGTCCTGGTCCGTCTGCGTGACGTTGGACTTCGCGGGGCCGGTGTATTGCTTGAAGGTCAGTCGTCGGACCGCGAGTTCGACGGGATCGAGGTCTGGATCGTCGACCAGAGGGCCGATGTCGAGCCGGTAGAGATCTGAGCCCTTGAAGGAGAGCTTGCGGCTCTGGAATCCGCCCCCACTCGGCTCCCATGTCGCGTCGTGGAAGTAGGTGAAGTAGAGCGTGCGCCCGTCCTCGGAGAGCGTCGGCTCGGCCACCGCACCCTTGTGGAGCTCGCCGAGCGGCGTGTCGATCATCCCGGGCACGCTCTCGTGCTCCGGCAAGGGGAAGAGCTTCTTCACCTGCCCGCCGGGAAGGAGGACGTACATTCCGCCAGCGGGACCGTGCGCGGCGGGATTGCTGGTCGCGTGCACGTCGAGACCGAGGTGCGGCGGCGTCTCCGTCGCAGCGTCTCCGTGCCCCTGGCTCGCGATGAAGACGAGCGGATAGTCGGGCTGGTGGAACCTCGGATCTCCAGGATGTTCTGCGGGCGTGTCCCAGACCTGGGCGCAGAGGGGCGTGGCAAAGAAGAAGACGAGGAACGGCGCGGCGAGAAGAGGCAGCGCGACGCGAACGGTGCTTGGCAATGTTGCGCGAGTACTCATGGTGGCGACCCGTGCGGCGAACCAGTGTGCGCGAGCACCCTGGCCCTGGGATTCGCGCGTGGCAGGGACAAGACTCTGGCCGAAACGCCGGCCAAGTCTAGCGCAGGGATGCAAGAGGTGAGGGCGAGGAATCGCTCGGCAAAGGCGTCCGCGGCGGCCCTCGTGAGGGCGCTCGCCAGTGCGCACGAGGTAGACGTCGGATCAGCGCCGGCGGCGCGCCGTGGTGCGCCGGCCCGCTCCGGGGGCGAGGCCCACGAACGGCACACGATCCTGGCGCGCCTTCACCGGGCCCGCGACCTGCGGGTGCTGGTCGTAGCCGAGCTCCTCGAGGTCGTCGCCGACGCGCCGCACGAGCTCCTCGAAGGTCGGCCTGCGGCCACGCGCCTTGCGTT
>JABFRZ010000004.1 GCA_013140785.1 Planctomycetota bacterium
AGCGCGGCTCGAAGCGGCGCTGTCCGAGCCGCGCGCGGCGCCAGCACAGGCTCGGGCAAACCACGAAGTTCCCGCGCATCAGCGCGCGCAAGCCGGGCTCGCTGCTCAGCACGACGTCGGAGCCTGCGCGCGGCACGAACAGGCGCTTGACGTCGTCCTGCAGCGAGAAGCGGCGCCGCCCGGCGGCGTCGATCGTGACGCTCGCGCAGAAAAGGGCCACGGCATGCGGGTGCGCGCTCGCCAGGCGCTTCATGCGCGCAACGTAGTCGGGGAGCAGGCGGTCGTCGGCGTGCAGCAGCGTGACGAGCTCGCCGCCACTCGCGCTGCCCGCTTCGTCGAGGCAGCGATTCCAGCACGCGACCATCCCGAGGTTGCTCGGGTTCGCGAGGAAGCGCACGCGCGCGTCGCCGAGGCGCTCGACGAGCGCGCGCGCGCCGCTCTCGGCGCCCGAATCGTCGACCACGAGCAGACTCCACTCCGGGTCGTCTTGCGCGCGCACGCTGGCCACGGCCTCGGCCAGGTACGCGAGGCCCGCGTGGAACGGGATCGCGATCGCCAGGCGCTCGCGCATCGTCAGCGCGGCGGCCCGAGGCGCCGGTGGATCACCTGGCGCGGCGCGCTGTGCATGTCGTGGGCGAGGAAGCCGAGCACGAGCTGCACGCCCAGCAACACCGGCAGCGCGGCCAGCATGACCGTGCCCGCGTTCGTGGCCACGCCCGAGCCCGAGCTCGCGCGCCACTGCAGGAGACCGAAGCACGAACCGCCGGCCACGAGCAGGAGCCCGAGCACGAGCTCGAGCGAGGCGAAGTTGAAGTCGCGCAGGTAGTACCCGTAGAAGACGCGCTTCACTGTGTTCACCAGGTGCTTCCAGGCGAACTCGAACAGCGCGCTCTTCACCGAGAGGCCGCTCTTCTCGGCGCCGTAGCGCGCCGGCATGGGCACGTCGGTCACCACCGCGCGCAGCGTCCCGAGGCGAAACAGGAGGTCGGATTCGAAGAAGTAGCGCCGCGCGAGCTTGTCGAGCGGCAGACGGCGCGCGACCGCGCCGTGCAGCGCGGTGAAGCCGTTGGTCGGATCGAAGACGTCCCAGTAGCCACTGGAGAGCTTGTTCAGGAAGGACAGCGCCGAGTTGCCGAGCAGGCGCACGGCCGGCATCGAACCCAGGCCCTCGAGGTCGAAGAAGCGGTTGCCCTTGGCATAGTCGGCCTCGCCCACCAGGATCGGCGCCACCAGCGCCGGGATCAGGGCGGGGTCCATCTGCCCGTCGGCGTCGAGCTTCACGAGCACCTCGGCGCCGTCCGCGAGCGCCGCGCGGTAGCCGCTGAGGGTAGCCGCGCCCACGCCCTGGTTCTCGCGGTGGAACAGGACGCGCACGCGCGCGTCGCGGCAGTGCTCCTGCACGTGCTTGCCGCTCCCGTCGGGACAAGCGTCGTCCACCACGTACACGGCCGCGCACTCCGGACCGATGCGCGCGAGCACGTCGAGCACCTGCCCGCGCGCTCGGTAGCAGGGGACGACCACCGCAATTTTCCAGTCGGTGCGCACGCTCACGTCCAAGCTACCAAGCGCGCCTGCCCTTGACATCTTCGCCCTCCGCTGCGGACGATCGCCGCGCCGTCCGCGCTACCCGCCTCGGCCGCTGTGCGCCGGCTCTGACCGACGCGGTGTTCCGTTCCAGCCTTCGAGCCCGACCCGCGCGCGTGCCTACCCCGAAAACCGCTGCCGAACCGAGGGCTTGGGTGGCCCGTGCGGCCGTGCTGCTCGGGCTCGCGGTCGTCGTGTGCTACGCGAACACACTGGCGGCCCCGTTCCTGTTCGACGACCCGCTGCCTGGGACCCGGCTCCACTTCCAGACCCGCCAGCTCGTGTGGGGCAGTTTCGCGCTCAACCGCGCGCTGAGCGGCGCGGAGACCTGGAGCTACCACGTCTTCAATGCGCTGGTGCACCTCGCCTCTGGATTGCTCTTGCTCGGCGCGCTGCGGCGCGCGTTGTCCTTGGCGCGCCCGCGCGCCTCGAACGCGGGCTTGGCCTTGGCGGTGACGCTCCTCTGGCTGGTCCACCCGCTGCAGACCTCCACCGTCACCTACCTGAGTCAGCGCGCCGAGGCCCTGGCCACGCTCGGCTACCTCGGCACCGTGTACGGCTTCCTGCGCGCGCTCGACGCGCCGGCACCGCGGCGCTGGCAGGCCTTCGCCCTGGCGAGCCTGGCGTTCGGGTTCCTGGCCAAGGAAACCATCGCCACCGCGCCGCTCTTCCTGCTGCTGGCCGAGCTGGCGCTCGTGCCCGGCGCGCTGCGCGCGAACCTGCGGCGCCGCTGGCGCTTCCACCTCGTCGTCTGGCTCGCAGCGCTCAATCTGGCCTGGCTCGCGATCGCGCCCAAGCTGCTGGCGGAGGAATCGAGCAGCGGCTTCGGCCCCCATGCGAGCTTCGGACCGCTCGACTATCTGCGCACGCAGCCGGGCGTGCTCCTGCACTACCTGCGCCTCTCATTCTGGCCCCATCCACAGGTGTTCGACTACGGCTGGCCGGTGGCGCGCACGCTCGGCGCGTGGCTGCCGCAAGCGCTCGTGCTCGCGGCCTTGGCGGCCCTCGCGTTCTTCCTGCTCGCGCGCCGCTCCGCGCTCGGCTTGGCGCTGGCGGCCTTCTTCGTGGTGCTCCTCCCGAGCTCGAGCATCGTGCCGATCAAGGACCTGGCCTTCGAGCACCGCATGTACCTGCCGCTGGCCCCGGTGCTGCTGCTCACGGCCCTCGCCGTGGAGCAGGCTGCCGCGCGGATCCGGCCGCGCGGTCCCCAGATCTTGACGCTCTGCTCGGCCCTGGCAGTGCTCGCGCTCGGCGCCGCCAGCGTGCGTCGCAACCACGACTACCGCTCGGCCTCCGCGCTCTGGCGCACGGTGGTCGAGCACGCGCCCGACAACGCGCGCGCGCACAACAACCTGGCCTCGGCCCTGCTCGACGAAGAGCACTTGGGTGAGGCGCGCATCGACCAGGCCGAACGTGTGCTGGCGCGAGCCCTCGAGCTCGATCCGAACTCGAGCTTCGTGCACAGGAACCTCGCGCGCGTCGCGGCCTGGCGCGGCCAGATCGGGCCGGCGATCGGGCACCTCGAACGCTCGCTCGCGCTGAAGGACTCGCCCGCGGCCCGGCGCGACATGGCGCTGCTCCTGGACCTCACGGGGCGCGCGGCCGAGGGCGAAGTCCACCGGGCCCGCGCGCTGGAGCTTGAGCGCGCCCAGGACTAGCCTGCGGTGGTAACGGTAGTTCAGTCGCCGGCTTGGAGCAGCCCTTCCCGGCGCGCCAGCTTCCGCGCCAGGGCGCGCACGTCCTCGGCCGACAGCAAGTGCAGCTGGTAGAGCAGGTGGTGTTCGCGCGAGAGCGCCGGGAAGGAGTCGAGCTCGCGCGCGGCGATGCGCAGCAGTCCCTCGAGCAGCGCGCGGTAGGCCTCGCCGTGCGGCAGCGCACCACTCTCGCCGTCGGAGGCGGCCAGACACTCGGCCAGCGCCAAGCGCGGCTCGCTCGCGCTGCACAGCGCCACCAACTCGGCGCGGTACTCGAGCGCGCGCGTCACGCCGCGCGGGGTCAGGCCGTGGCG
>JABFRZ010000200.1 GCA_013140785.1 Planctomycetota bacterium
CGGATCAACAGGTCAGGGTCGGGCGTCGCCGGGTCGTACAGGTAGCGCCGCAGCGTCGCCTCGTCGATCGCCGCCGGGTCGAGCGCGCCACGCTGGACCTCGCGCGCCAGCGCACGCACGCCGTCGGCCAGCTCCGAGCGCGCGCCGTAGGAGAGCGCCAAACGCAGGCGCATGCCGCGGTTCGCGCGCGTCAGCTCCTCGCTGCGCCGTAGCTCGGCCAGCACCTCGCCGGGCAGGTCGTCGAGCCGCCCGATGCAGTGCAGACGCACGTCGTTCTCCATCAAGGTCGCGCGCTCTTCCACCAGGAAGTGCCGCAAGAGGCGCATGAGGTAGCGCACCTCGGCCCGCGGGCGCTTCCAGTTCTCGACCGAGAAGGCGTACAGCGTCAGGCTGCCGAGGCCCATGCGCGCGCACTCGGTCGTGATCTCGCGCACCGATTCGATGCCCTCCTTGTGCCCGAACACGCGTCGCAAGCCGCGCTCCTCGGCCCAACGCCCGTTGCCGTCCATGATGATCGCGATGTGCTCGGGGAACGGTCCGCCCAGCTCGGGGCGCGCGGGGCGCGGCTTCTCTCCGCTCGGACGTTGTCCCATGGGATTCAAGCCGTGCGCGGGATCACCGCATCGCGCTCGGGGCCGACCGAGAGCAGCTCGATCGGGACACCGATCCTCTCCTCGACCCATTCCACGTAGTCCCGCGTCGCCTTGGGCAGGTCGCCGTAGCGCCGCGCCGCGCCGATGTCCACGCGCCAGCCGGGCATGCGCTCGTAGCGCGGGCGCACGCCCTCGATGTCCGGCAGGTGCGCCGGGTACTCGCTGACCGGTCCCTTCTGGCCGGGCACGTCGTAGGCGACGCACACCGGGATCTGGTCGAAGACCGAGAGCACGTCCAGGTTCGTGAGCACGAGCCCGGTCGCGCCGTTGAGGTCGAGCGCATAGCGCAGCGCCACGAGATCGAGCCAACCGCAGCGCCGCGGGCGCCCGGTGACCGAGCCGAACTCGCGCCCGACCTCGCGGATCGTGTCGCCGTCCTTCTCCTTGTCCTCGCTCGGGAACGGGCCCTCGCCGACGCGCGTGCAGTAGGCCTTGGCGACGCCCAGCACGCGCTCGACCTGCGTGGGTGGGAAGCCCGCGCCCGTGCCGATCCCGGCCGTGCCGGTGTTCGAGGAGGTCACGTACGGATACGTGCCGTGGTCGATGTCGAGCATCGCCCCCTGCGCGCCCTCGAACAGGATCGATTTCCCCTGCTTCCAGGCGTGGCGCACCTCGGACCCTGTGTCGGCCACGAAGGGCGCCAGGCGCTCGGCGACCTGGCTGTACTGCGCGAGGCTCTGCTCGAGGTCGAAGGGCGCCTCGCGGTGGACCGACTCGATCAGGGCGTTCTTCTCGACCAAGACGGCGGTCAGCCGGGCGCGCAAGCGCGCGGGCTCGAGCAGGTCGGCCACGCGCAGGCCGGTGCGCGCGGCCTTGTCCGCGTAGCACGGCCCGATCCCGCGTCCGGTGGTGCCGATGCGGCCGGCGCCACGCCAGCGCTCCGAGAGCGCGTCGATCTTCTTGTGGTGCTCGAAGATCACGTGCGCGCCGGCCGACACGCGCAAGCAGCGCGGATCGACCGTGACGCCGCGCTCCGTGAGCTCCTTCACCTCGCCGAACAGGGACAGCGGATCGACCGCGACGCCGTTCCCGATCACGTTCACCTTGCCCGGGTGCAGGATGCCCGAAGGCACCAGGCGCAGGATGAACTTGTTCCCGTTCACGACCACCGTGTGACCGGCGTTGGGACCGCCCTGGTAGCGGACGACGTAGTCCGCCTCCCGCGCCAGGAGGTCGATGATCTTTCCCTTTCCTTCGTCGCCCCACTGGGCGCCGAAGATGCTTCGGGTCGGCATGGAGGAGGCGGTCTGGTCGGAGGGATCGGCTGGGCGCGGGAAACCCTGATTCTCCGGCCCCTTCGATCCTGGGACAAGCCCGAAGGGCCCGATCCGGAGCTCGGTCTCCCCATACAAACTCCAGGAAGCGCGTGGGACGAGGGGCCCTTCGCTGATGGAAGGCCGGGGGCCGTTGGGCTCCCGAGGAAGAGACACGCCATGCTCATCCGGATCCAGGAGTTCGCAGGCCTCGCCCTCGCCATGCGAGGGGCCGGGATCGTGACACGAACACGAGAGACAGGGCACCAGAGGTGCGCCCGTAGCGCAGCCGCGCCAGCCTGTTAAGATCCTCGGAGACGCGCCCAAATGGAGGAGCAAGTGGAGGAGTGCGAAGGTGAGATGGAGCCCAGCCGTGCAGGAACCGGTTCGCTCGGGCGGCGACGTACGCGAGGTGGAACGGAGCGCCGCGGGGAGCGGTGGCTGGCGCTCGGCCTGAGCGGAGTCGCGCTCGCTGCGAGCGCGTGTGGCGCGGGTACGGCGGCCATCTTCGAGGGCACGTCGTCCAACGACTCCGGTGGCAATTCACCGACCACCGTTGGCACGGTGGTGGTGCCGGCCGCGAGGACCTCGCCCGCCTCGGTGAGCTTCACGCTCTTCGACGCTGAGGCCGATCCGGCGCGTGTCCGACTGCGCTACTTCGAGGAGGGCGACTCGCTGCAGCACAGCGTCGATCTCCTGCTCGGGGATCCGCTGTCCGACGTGCCGACGAACCGCGCCGGAGAGCCGAAGACGGTCGAGTGGGACTTCGGTGCGCAGCTCGGCGGAGCCTTCAAGAGGGGCGTCACCGTGGTGGTCACGGTCAACGGCGAGGATGATCTCGTCTCGCTCGGCAACGCGACGGTCGTGAACCTCGGCAACGACGCGCCGGAGGTGCTGGAGGTGGGCGTGCCGGACGCTAGCTCGGAAGCAACGGGGCTCGTCGCCATCCCGATCCTGCTGCGCGACTCCGGCGGGGATCCCGTCTATCTCGAGGTCCTCTTCGAGCACCCGAGCGGTGTCTGGCTCCCGGCGCGGCCCGCGGGCCTGCCTCCCGGCGTTCCCACGCCCCCCGCTCTTTCAGGTGTGGCGACCGACGCCGACGGCCTGACGACGACCTTCGTCTGGGACAGCGCCTTCGACGTCTTGAACAGCGTCCTAGACCTCTCCGGCGTGGAAGCCAACGTGCGCCTGCGGGTCACCGCCTGCGACGGTCTCTTGCGCTCGGCCATCCTCCAGACCCCCGCCTTCCCGCTCGACAACAATCTCCCACCCTCGCTGCGCTTGCTGGACGCCTCGCTCGTGACGAACGCAGACGAGCGCGCGGGCATCTCGATCCCGCTCTCCGTGACCGACGCGGAGCGCGACCCGATCGACGTCGTGGTCCAGTGGCGCCTCGTCGGCAGCGCCTTTCCGCCCCTACCGACCGATCCGAGTGCCCTGCGCGCCGCACTGGCGGATCCGGTCCTGCGTCGCTCGCTGCAGATCGTCAGCGAGCGGCCCGTCCTGCACGACGGGCGCGTGGGACGCCTCCCGGCGGGGCTCGATCCGCTGCGCCACGTGCGTCTCCCGGAGCTCGGTCACGACGAGATCCACGCCCTGGCGCGCGGCCTCGCGGGGCGCGTGCTCGAGTTCCCGCGGCCGCTGGTCCCACGCCCAGTTGCCGCGCGCTGGACGGAGCACGTCC
>JABFRZ010000623.1 GCA_013140785.1 Planctomycetota bacterium
GGCCTCGAAGAGTCGCGCGACCCAGCGCCCGCGAGATCATCGGTGGCGCGCTGGGTCAGGCGGACTCCTCGACCAACCTCGACTGCCGCACGACTACGACGTCGGGCTACGCCCCCCCAAAGGAAAGGAAGGCTGCGGTGCCGCGATCGAGACAGCGCGCGTTGCCGGGAGGCGACCCCTTTCGCCGCCCCGAGAACGATCAAGGCTGCGCGGCTTTTCTGCCGACAAGCGGAAAGCGCTTCTGCTCCTGTTCCCCCGTTCTGCATCCCCATGAATCGGATCATCGAGATCGTCGCCATGTCCGTCGGCGGTCTCTCGCTCTTCCTGGTGTGCTTCGTGGGCTTCGCCTCGCTGTCCGGCAGGGACGTGAGCAAGGTGGCGGTGATCGGGAAGCTGTTCCCGGCGCCGCCGGCGGAGGAGGGCGCGGAGCACGGCGCGGCCGAAGCGGGCGCGGAACACGCTGACGCGAAGGCCGGCGAGAAGCACAGTCAGGGTCTGAGTGACGCGGCCGTGATCGAGGCCAGCTTGGGCGTGCTTTCGGCCTGGACGCTGCCGTCGCCGTACTCCTCCAGCGAGCTGCGCGTCTTGTCCGAGGAAATCAAGCACAAGCACGCCGAGCTCGAGGAGCGCGAGCTGGGGCTCGCGCGGCGCGAGCGTGCCGTGGTCGAGGACGAAGGCGAACTCGAGGAGCGCCTTAGGACGCTCGAGGAGCTGCGCACGCACCTCGAGACGCTGCAGGCGGAGCTCGCGCAGCGCGAAACCGAGCTCACGCGCATGGAGGACTCGGCCCAGGCCAGCAAGGACTCGCGCTGGGCCGAGGTGGCCGGCGTGATCGGCGCGATCGAGGAGCCCGCGGCCGCGGCCAAGCGCCTGCAGGAGTTCGCGCCCGAAGAGGCCGCCAAGGTCCTGCGCGCGCTCGGCGACGACGTGCGGGCCGGCGAAATCCTGAACGAGGTACAGGGCGCGAAGTGGAAGGACTACGTCGAGGCCTACACGCTCGAGAAGGCGCGTCCGGGCGGGAAGAGCGCGCGGAAGCCATAGCGCAGAAGCCCCGAAACGGGCCTCGCCTTCCACTTGCGCGGAGTCCGCGGCCGATAGGCCCGGCGGCCCCGGAGCTTCCCGCCCCGGTGCTCCCCGCATGTCCAGTCAAGAGGTCCAATCGTCCTATTCGGGCGGAAAGAAGGCGCTCGTCATCGCGGCCGGCGTGCTCGCGCTCGCCGGCGGCGTGCTCGCCTGCCAGGAGACGCGCGCACCGGCGGAAAGCGGGGCGAAGCCCCCGGTCGTGCTCGAACCGACGGTAGTGCCCGTCGAGCCCTTCGTGCTGAATCTGGCCGACCCCGAGGGCGATCGCTACTTCCGCCTCACGCTCCAGCTGGTGCTCGACCAGCGCGCGGTCGCGGAACGCGCGGCCGGGGGTCTGGCGCAAGCCAAGCTGCGCGACCGGATCTTCGCGCTGCTCTCCAAGAAGCGCGTGGCGCAAGTGACCACGGTCGAGGGCAAGGAGCTCTTGCGCACCGAGCTGCGCGAGACCACTGGACCGCTCTTCGCCACGCCGCCCTTCCACGACGCCGAGCACGACCCGGCTCCCGCGCACGTGCTCGACGTGCTCTTCACGGAGTTCCTGGTGCAATGATCCGCGTCACGCGCCTCGACCGCCAGGAGATCGTGCTCAACTGCGACCTGGTCGAGTCCATCGAAGCCCGGCCGGACACCACCATCCGGCTCGTCACCGGCGCGAGCCTGGTCGTACGCGAGAGCGTGGGCGAGCTGCTCGAGCACGTGCGCGCCTGGCGCGCGAGCGTGTTCGAACGCGCCGGACTGTCCGCGCTGCTCGCCCATCCGCCGCCCCCATTGCCCGCGCAGCACGCCGAGGACGAGCGCGAGTCCGAGCTCGAGTTCAAGTCCGACCGCGCAGACATGGAGATCCCCACATGAAGAAGCTCGACCTCGGCACCATCGCAGGCCTCGGCTGCGCTTTCGGACTCATCCTGCTCGGCAACCACCTGGAAGGTGGACACCTCTCCTCCATCATCCAGCCCACGGCCGCGCTGATCGTGTTCGGCGGGACGATGGGCGCCGTGATGGTGGGCTTCCCGCTCGAGGACTTCATCCGCGCGGTGAAGTCGATCACGTTGTTCTTCGGGAACAAGGCGCAGGACGGACGCGCGGTGCTGGACGAGATCGTGCGCTACGCGCAGATCGCGCGGCGCGAGGGCATCATCGCGCTCGAAGAGCACGTGCAGAAGTCCACCGATCCCTTCTTCAAGAAGGCCTTCCTGATGGTGGTCGACGGCATCGACTCGAAGAGCATCGCCGAGACGCTCGAGCTCGAGCTGCACGAGCTGGACGAGAAGGGCGAGATCCCGGCCAAGGTGTACGAGGCCGCGGGCGGCTATTGTCCGACGGTCGGGATCCTCGGGGCCGTGCTCGGGCTGATCCACGTGATGGCGAACCTGTCCGACATCGACAAGGTAGGTTCCGGTATCGCGGTCGCGTTCGTGGCCACGATCTACGGGGTCGGCGCGGCCAACATCGTGTGCTTGCCGGCGGCCAACAAGCTGAAGATGAAGCACCGCGCGGAGATGGTCCTGCGCGAGATGATCATGCTCGGCGCGATCGCCATCCAGCAGGGCGAGAACCCCAAGCTGATCGAGGGCAAGCTGTCGGTCTTCGTGCACGGGCACGAGAAGAAGCACGGCGGCGAGGCGAACAAGGCCAAGGCGGCGGCATGAAGACGCACCGCGGAGGCGCGGAGGACGCGGGGATGCGCGAAGACGAGCGAGAAGGGCGCGGCCCCGGCGCCTGACCCATGGCCAAGAAACACAAGAAGCACGAGCACGTGAACCACGAGCGTTGGCTCGTGTCCTACGCCGACTTCATCACGCTGCTGTTCGCCTTCTTCGTGGTCATGTTCGCCGTCTCGCAGGTGGACACGAACAAGGTCGGGCGCTTCACGCAGTCGGTCAACTCGGCCTTCCAGACCCAGGGCATCTTCGCGCCCAGCTCGGGCTCGCCGCTCGAGCGCGGCGGCAGCGCCGGCTCGGCCCTGGTCCCGTCGATCGTGAACGACCGGCCCTCGCTGTTCCGCTACGCGGCCTCCTCGCCGCGCGCCCAAGCCGTCAAGGAAGCACTGGAGGAGCGCATCGACGCGGCCGGGCTCGGCTCGCTCGTCGGCCTGCGCTACGACACCCGCGGCGTCGCCCTCTCGCTGCCCGAGAGCCTGTACTTCCGCGCTGGCACGGCCAACCTACGCACCGAGTCGCTCGCCAACATGGCCGAGATCGCCAAGGCGGTCGCCGCGCAGCCCGGCGCGATCGTGGTCGAGGGCCACACCGACGATCTTCCGGTGCGCTCGCCGCTCTTCACCTCGAACTGGGAGCTCTCGGCCGCGCGTGCGGCGCGGGTCGTGCGCTACCTGATCGAGGAGGGTGGGCTCGAAGGCCAGCGCCTCTCGGCCGTGGGGCTGTCCGACACGCGCCCGCTGGTCGAGAACATCGACGAGCTCACGCGCGAGGCCAACCGCCGCGTGCAGATCGTGATCGTGACCGAGGCCAGCGAGTAGGCGACCCGGACGCGCGCGTCCGACC
>JABFRZ010000572.1 GCA_013140785.1 Planctomycetota bacterium
CTTCGGAGCCCTGGGCTGGAGGCGTGGCGGAGCGAGCTCCTTCGCGACCGCGTCGGCGAGCTGCACGAGGGCCGCGTCGCGGCGGTGCGCAGCGGGCGCGGCGTCGAGGTCGTGGTGGAACTGGATCGCGCGCACGATCTCGTCGGGCATGCCCCAGTGAGCGGCGACCAGCGCCCCGAGCTCGCCGTGCGAAACCGCCAAGACCTCCTGCTCGGCCGTGCAGCACTCCGCCCCGCCCGCGAGCCGCGCGAGCTGCAGGTATTCGAGCGCGTCGGGGTCGAGGAGGCGCGCCATGAGCACCTTGCCCACGTCGTGCAGCAGCGCGGCCGTGACCGCCGCGGTCGAGAACGGGATGCGGAAGTGCGCGCTCGCGACCTCGGCCGCGAGCAGCGCGGCGACCGAGTGCCGCCACAGCTCGCCCTCCTCGAGTCCGAACTGCGGCAGTGCAAGCGCCATGCTGCGCTTGGCACCGGCAGCGAGCGCGAGACCGACCACTGTGCGCGGACCGATGCGGCGCACGGCGTCCTCGACGTTCATGATCTTGACCTGGGCTCCCGAAGCGGCCGAATTGGCCGCGCCGAGGACCTTGCCCGTGAGCACGGGATCGAGCCGCACGATCTCGAGCACCTCGCCGTCCTGCCAGTCCTCGCGCGAGAGGATCGAGACGAGCTGGAGCGCCGCCCGGGGCAGGGGCGCGAGATGGGTCGCCTCGCGGACCAGGGCTCGTGTGTCGCGTGCCATAGGTTGACCTCCCCGGTATCGGCACTTCGCGGGCCAAGCCTGACCGTCCAGCTAGCACTCAGCGCGGGTCAGTGCCTCCTCGTTGGGTTGCGGGCAGCGCCCGCGCTGAGAAGTTCGAGCGCGGGAGCGCTAGGATCGCCCCATGCCCACCCGGGACGAGAACAAGGACACCTGGACGCGCTACGACTGGACCCAAGGCGGCGACGACTGGTCGGTCGGCTGGGGTTCGAGCCGCATGCTGTGGTACGGCACGATCCTGCCGCGCATCCATTTCCTGCTGCCGGCCCGCAGCCTGCTCGAGATCGCGCCAGGCTTCGGGCGCGTGACGGCCTACCTGCTGGAGCACTGCGAGCACTACACGGGGGTGGACATCACGCCGCGCTGCGTCGAGGCCTGTCGCGCGCGCTTCGCCAGGCACGCGAACGCGAGCTTCGTCCTGAACGACGGGGCTTCGCTGGAGGCGGTGCCCGACGGCTCGGTGGACGTGGCCGTCAGCTGGGACTCGCTCGTACACGCCGATCCGGGCGTGCTCGAGGCCTACGCGCGGGCCCTGGCGCGAAAGCTCGTCCCGGGCGGGCGCGCCTTCCTGCACCACTCGAACCTCGGCGCCTTCGCCGACCCGAGCACCGGCCGCCTGACGGTCGAGAACCCGCACTGGCGCGACGAGCGCATGTCGGCGGCCCTGATGCGCCGCTACTGCGCGGAAGCCGGCCTGGCGCTCGACGGCCAGCAGATCGTGCAATGGGGTTCCTCGGCCGAGAACGACTGCTTCTCGTGGCTGCGCCGCCCGGCTCCGGGCGAGGCCGTGGACGCTGGCGAAGTCCTGACCCATCCGTCCTTCGGGGCCGAGATGGCCCACGGCGGCTGGCTCTTCCGCTACCCCGGCCGCGGCCAGGCCTGAGGGCCGAGAACGTGGCGGTACGCGCACGAATCCTGGTGCTGGGCGCGGGTGTCTCGGGGCTCTCCTCCGCAGTGCTCCTGCTCGAGCGCGGCCACGCGGTGACGCTGTGGGCGCGCGAGGACCCGCTGCACACGACCTCGGCCGTGGCCGCCGCGCTGTGGTATCCGTTCGAGGCCGGGCCGCCCGAGCGCGTCGCGGCTTGGGCCGCGCGCTCCTACGTGCGCTTCCTCGAGCTCGCGCGGTGCGGAGTACCGGGGGTCGTGATCGAGGCGCTGCTCGACCTGCGCTCGCCGGCCATCGATCCGCCGACCTGGGTGCGCGGTTTGGAGGGCTTCGTCCCGTTGGCGCAGGAACAGCGCGCGGGCTTCGAGCAGGGCTGGAGCGCGCGCGTGCCGGTGATCGAGACGCCGCTCTATCTCGCTTGGCTAGCCGAACGGGTGCGCACCCTCGGCGGCGCGTTCGAGCGGCGCACGCTCGAGTCGTTCGCAGAGACCCGCGGTTTCGACGCGCTCGTGAACTGCACCGGCCTGGGTGCGCGCGAGCTGTGCGACGACAGGCAGTGCTACCCGATCCGCGGCCAGATCGTACGCGTTCCGCGCGGGCCGGTCGCGCGCGCACTCGTCTTCCACCACGCCAACGGGAGCTTCGGCTACGTCGTCCCGCGCGCACGGGACTGCGTGCTGGGCGGAACGGCCGAGCGCGACAACGCCTCGCTCGAGCTCGACGAGCCGACCTCGCGCGCGATCCTGGCGCGCTGCCGCGCGCTCGAGCCGCTCCTCCCTGAGACCATCGTGAGCGCCGCCGCTGGCCTGCGCCCGGGGCGCGACGCCATCCGCCTCGAGCGCGAGCGTCTTCCCGACGGGCGCGCGCTGGTCCACGATTACGGCCACGGCGGCTGCGGCGTGACGCTGTCCTGGGCCTGCGCCGAGGACGTGCTCGCGCTCGTCACCGAGGCCCTGAATTGAACGTGAGCCGAAGAGAAGGGCCGGCGCCGCCGCGTGAGCCGGTGCGGGGCTGGCTCGGGCGCATCGAGCGCGTGGGCAACGCGCTGCCCGACCCGCTCACGCTGTTCGCACTGGGGACGGCGCTGGTGTTCCTGGGCTCGTGGCTGGGCGAGCGCGCGGGCTGGAGCTGCACGGTGCTGGACGCGCGCGGCGTGGAGCGCGTCGAGCACGCGCGCAGCCTGCTCTCCAGCGACGGGCTGCGCTGGCTCGCGACCGAGCTCGTGCCGATCTACGTGAACTTCAAACCGCTCGGGCTGGTGCTGTGCGCCTCGATCGGCGTGGCCGTGGCCGAGAAGTCGGGCTTCCTGGCGGCCGCGCTGCGCGCGGTGCTCCTGTACGTGCCGCGCGCGCTGCTCACGCCGGCGACCTTGCTGGTCGGGGTGTGCTCCTCGCTCGCCTCCGACGCGGGCTTCGTGGTGCTGCCGCCCTTGGCCGCGGCCGTTTATCGCTCCTTCGGACGCCCGGCCGCGCTGGGCATCGCCACGGTCACGGCCGGAGTCGCCGTCGGCTTCGGCGCCAACCCCTTCCTGACCAGCCTGGACGCCGTGCTGGCCGGCATGACCGAACAGTCGGCTCGGCTGATCGAGCCTGCCTACGTCGTCAACGTGGCCTGCAACTGGCACTTCAAGGTGGTCTCGGCCCTGCTGCTCGTGCTCGTGGGCTGGTTCGTGTCCGAGCGCATCGTCGCGCCGCGCCTGGCGCGAACGGGACTGGCGAACGGGGCAGGCGCACCCGCGACGGAGCTCGCGCTGCCGCGCAGCGAACGGCGCGGGCTCGCCTGCGCGTTCGCGGCGCTGCTCCTCTTGCTGGCCCTCTTCGTGCTGAATCAGCAGGCCGAGTGGGGCTTCCTGCACGATCCTCCCGGCGCCGGAAGCGCGGCCCAGCCCACCTGGGTGCGCGCGATCATCGCCCTGATCGTGGCGCTGTTCCTGATCCC
>JABFRZ010000315.1 GCA_013140785.1 Planctomycetota bacterium
GGCGAACAGGAGCACCCAGAGGCGCTCGGACTTCATCGCTGTTCGGGGCCGGAGCCGGTGTCGCGCGCGTTGGGCTCGACCTCTGCAGGCGCCTCCAACCAAGGCGGACGCCCCTGACCCTCCTGGGCATCGAGCCGGTTCGAATGCGGCAGGCTCTCGCGCTGGATGGCGACGGCCAGCACGAACAGCAACGCGGCCGCGGCGGCGGTCGCGAGCAAGAGGAACGGCAGGAGCGGGCGGCGCGGACGGACGGCCGGCGGCTCGGGCACGAGCAAGCCTGGATCGCCCGCGAAGGCGCGCCGCGCCACGCGTGCAGCGAAGCCGGCAGGAACGCTCACGCGCGCGGGCTCGGCCTCGAACCAGCGCCGCAACACCTTGCCCTCCTTGGCCACCTCGCGGCACGCCGGACAGGCCAGGAGGTGGGTACGCAGCGGCGCGGACTGGGGCTCGGGGAGTTCGCCGTCCAGGTAGCTCGGCACCAACGCGCGGGCGTCGTCACAGGTGGTCTTCATGTATGGCTCCATTTCAGCGGAACGTCTTTCGGAGGAACCGTCGGCTAGTCGGGGGCGGCGAACTCGGGGTGCAGGCGGATCATGGCTTCCTTGAAGCGCGCACGCGCCCGGAACAGGCGCGACTCGACGGTCCCGATCGAAATCCCGAGGATCTCGGCCATCTCCAGATAGGAGAGGCCCTCGAACTCGCGCAGCACCAGGACGGTGCGGAAAATCTCGGGCAGCTCGTCCAGCACCTCGCGCGTGATGCGCGCGATCTCCTCGCGCCGCATGGCCGCGTCGGGTGCCGACACGGCGACGCCCGAGCCGGCCTGAGCCCGTACGGGCGCGGCGCTGAGCTCGGGATCTTCCACGGCGGTGACCGGGCTGCGCCCCTTGCGCTTCAGGAAGTCGAGCGCGGTGTTGACGGCGATGCGGTAGAGCCAAGTCGAGAACGAGCTCTGCCGCTGGAAGGTCTCGAGGCGGCGGAAGGTCTTGAGGAAGGTGTCCTGGACGATGTCCTCGACCTCGACCGCGCTCTTCGTGTAGTGGCGCGCCAGGGCGAAGAGGCGGTCCTGGTAGCGCTCGATCAGCAGCTGAAAGGAGAGCGGATTGCCGCCCAGCGCTTCATCCACGAGCTCTACATCCTCGCGAGCCAATTCGTGCATCGTGATCATTGGACCGATCGGCGGCCCGGTGCGACGCCCCGACGGCCGGGTCTATTCCCGTCCGTCGGGCGTCCCGCGCGGCCCTTCGGGGGTCAGCTCTTCCTCCCGAAGGAGGTGTCCGAGCTTCGCGCGCTTCGTCTGCAAGTACTTGATGTTGTTCGGGTTAGAAGCGGTCTGCAGGGGCACCTGGTCGATCAGTTCAAGGCCGTAGCCGGCCAGGCCGTGCAGCTTCTTCGGGTTGTTGGTGAGGATCCGCATCCGGCGCACCCCGAGGTAGTGGAGGATCTGCGCGCCGATTCCGTACTCGCGCAGGTCGGCCGGCAAGCCCAGGGCCTGGTTGGCCTCGACCGTGTCGAGGCCTTGATCCTGGAGCTGGTAGGCGCGCAGCTTGTTCGCGAGGCCGATGCCTCGGCCCTCCTGGCGCAGGTAGAGCAGCACGCTGTGCGGCTCGACCGCAAGACGCTCCAGGGCCTGGTGCAGCTGGGGCTCGCAGTCGCAGCGCTGCGAGCCGAACACGTCGCCCGTCAGGCACTCGGAGTGCACGCGCACCGCAACCACTTCGGGCACGGCCTCGCGCGGCCCGTCGAGGCCTGGGCCGGGCATGCCGATCGTCAGCGCGACGTGCTCGGCGCCATCGACGCGCGAGCGAAAAAGGTGCGCTGCGAAGCGCCCGTGGCGCGTCGGCAGCGGCACGTCCATGACCACCGGCTCGATCAGGCGCTCGTTGCGCCGCCGGTAGGCGATCAGGTCGGAGATGGTGGCGACCTTGAGCCCGTGCTTCGCGGCGAAGGCCTCGAGCTCGGGCATGCGCGCCATGGTGCCGTCCTCGTTCATGATCTCGCAGATCACGCCCGCGGCGCACTTCGCGCGAGCGAGCCGCGCCAGGTCGACGATGCCCTCGGTCTGGCCCTCGCGCACCAAGACGCCGCCCTCGCGCGCGCGCAGTGGAAAGACGTGGCCCGGACTGACCAGGTCGTCGGAGCTCGCGCCGGGGTCGCAGGCCACGCGGATGGTGCGCGCGCGGTCGGCCGCGCTGATGCCGGTCGTGACGCCGCTGGCGGCCTCGATCGAGACCGTGAAGGCCGTGCCCATGCGCGAGCCGTTGCGCTCGACCTGCGGGCGCAGGCCGAGGCGGTCGCAGACCTCGCCCGCGAGCGGCAGGCAGATCAACCCGCGCGCCTCGCGGGCCATGAAGTTGATCGCGGCCGGGGTGGCGTGCTCGGCCAGCATGGCGAGGTCGCCCTCGTTCTCACGCGCGGGATCGTCCACCAGAACGATCATGCGGCCGGCTTCGAGCTCGGCCAGGACCTCGGGAATCGGGCTCGGGGGCATCGGAGTCGCGGCATCGTAGCGGACCAGGAGCAGGCGGCAGAGCTCGCTCCCCCATCCGCGGCGTGCGGGCGCCATTGTCCCCGTCGCGCCGAGACGGTAGGAACGAGCGCATGCGCCGCCGTCTCGCCGCCGCTTCGCTGCTCCTCGCCGCCGCCTGTGGCTCGTCGGACGAACGCCAGGAGCCTGCGTCGGAGGCGGCCATCGTCCTGCCTGGCGCGCGCGGGGCGGCGGTCGAGCTCACGACCTCGCGCGAACTCGAGGAGGTTGCCCACCTGGAGGACGCGCGCTCGCTCGGCGATGGGCGGCTGCTCGAACTCCTCTCCAGCGAGCGCGACATCCGTGTGCGCGAGCGCTCGGCCACGGCCCTCGGTCGCTTCCCCTATCCGCGCTTCGGAGTAGCCGTGACCGAAGCGCTCGTGCGCGCGCTCGAAGACCCCGCGCTCGACGTACGTCTGGCGGCGGCCTTCGCGCTGGGCGTGCGCGGCGATCCGAGCGGCTCGGGCACCCTGCTCGCCTACCGCAACGACCCCGAGCCGCGTCTGCGCGCACGCGTAGTCGAAGCCGCCAGCCGCTTGCCCGGTCCAGGCGAGCACGCGCAGCTCGTGCTCTCGCTGCGCGACGCCGACCTCTCGGTGCGCATGGAAGCCGCCGTGGGCACGGCGCGCTGGGAGCGCAGCGAGGACGGCGCGGGCGAGATCGATCGCGCGTTGCTCGACGCGCTGAGTCCCTATCGCATCTCGCGCGAGACGGCGCCCAAGTCAGCGGTCGAGGCCGAGCTCGTGTGGCGCATCCTGTGGGCGCTCGGGCGACGCAAGGCCGAGCTCGGGCGCGGTCCTTTCCTCGAGTACGCGCGCGCGGAGGTCGCGCTCGAGCGCCTGTTCGCGCTGCGCGGACTGGCGCAGCTCGCGCCGGACGTGGCTGGCGTGCGCGCAGTGATCGCCGCGCTCGTCGGACCACTCGCCACGCGCGACTGGCGCATCGCCTACGAGGCCACCATGGCCCTGAAGAGCTTTGGGGCCCACGACGAGGACCGCCTCGCCCCGACCACGCGCGAACTGCTGGCCAGCGACGAAGTGCTCGCAGCGCTCGAG
>JABFRZ010000392.1 GCA_013140785.1 Planctomycetota bacterium
CTCGAACACGGCCGGCCCGGGCCCGGCCGTGTTCGAGGACTTGACCGAGACCAAGCTCCTGCTCGCGCCCGCGCCCGGCGCGCGCCTCGAGTTGGCCCCGACCGGCGCCGGCCACAAGGAGCCGCTGCCGGAGCTGTGCGCGCGCCTGAAGATCGACCTGATCGTGGTGGCCTTCGAGGAGCGACGCGGCAGCCTGCCGACGGATGAGCTGCTGGCTTGCCGCCTGGACGGCGTGCAGGTGCAGGAGGCCGAGTTCTTCTTCGAGCGCCTGACCGGCAAGATCCCGGCCGAGGCCATGCGCCCCTCGTACCTGATCTTCAACCCGGGCTTCGAGGTGCATCCGCTCGCGGCCGTGGCCAAGCGCCTGGTGGACTTCGTGCTCGCGTTGCTGAGTCTGGTCGTGCTCGGCCCGCTGATGCTCGCGGTGGCGCTGGCCGTGCGGCTCGACTCACCCGGACCGGTGCTGTTCCGCCAGGAGCGCGTCGGCCGACGCGGGCGTGGCTTCACGCTGTGCAAGTTCCGCAGCATGCGTTCCGACGCGGAGAAGCTCACCGGTCCGGTGTGGGCCAGCGAGGACGACCCGCGCGTGACGCGCGTCGGCCGCTGGATCCGCAAGACGCGCATGGACGAGCTGCCGCAGCTCTTCAACATCCTGGCGGGCTCGATGTCGTTGGTCGGCCCGCGGCCGGAGCGCCAGCACTTCGTGGCCGAGCTCGCGCAGAAGCTGCCGTACTACAACCAGCGCCATTCCACCAAGCCCGGCCTGACGGGCTGGGCGCAGATCAACTACCCCTACGGCAACACGGTCGAGGACGCGCTGCAGAAGCTCCAGTACGACCTGTTCTACATCAAGTACCAGTCGCTCCTGTTCGACCTCTCGATCCTGTTCCACACGGTGAAGACCGTGCTCCTGCGGCGCGGCACGTGAGGCGCTGAGCGAGTGCTGGCGCACGGGCCGCCTCGATCTCGTCGCGCCGTTGCCCTGGAGGCCGCCTGCGCCTAGTGTCCTGAGTCAGAAGTTCGGTGACAAAGACCGAGCCTCGCAGCGGTGCTGGCTAGGCGCGCCGACGACGCGGGTTAGCGCAACAGAGGCCGGTATTTGTCGGCGAACTTCTGACTCAGGACACTAGGCTCGCGACCTCCCGGCGCAACAGGAACCGCTGCGTCGGCTGTCCAGGAGGAGAAGAGCATGAGCCGTTGCTGGAAGGCGAGTTTCGTCGCGCTCTGTGCGAGCCTAGCCCAAGCGGGTGCGCTGCGACCTAGCCTCGCCCTGTCCACCGAGGACCCGCGCGTGGCGCGCATCGCGGAGCTCGCGCTCACGCTGACCCTGCCGCCGCTCGATGGGCTCTCCCCCGCCGGCGCGAACCGCTGGCGCGGCCAGCTCGGGGCGAGCCAGGTCGAGATCGCGCTTCGGACTCTGCCGAGCGAGACGTACGACTTCGCCGAGCCCGAGAGCGTGCTCGACCATGGACCGAGCGCGTGGAGCAAGCCCGAGTGGCAGCGCAACGATCCGGGCACACGCCGCGCGCTCGCGGGTCCCTTCGGCTACGCGAGCTACGCCGTCTACGAGCGCACCGAGCTCCAGCGGCGCGACGACGGCACGCGCGTCGGCCTGCGCTTCCTGCTGGGCGGGCTCCTGAAGGAAGTGGGCTACTGGATCACGCTCGAGGCCTCGCCGCCGCCGACCAGCGCGGGCGAGGCGCAGCTGGTCGAGTTCCTGACGCACGGCATCGTCTACGACGGCGAGGTGCGCGAGCACCGCTGGAGCGAGGACGAGGCCTACACGCGCTGGCTGCGCGACGCGCCGGCCGAGGCGCGCGAGGACTACAAGGTCATCCGCACCGCGCACTACCTCGTGCTCACCAACTCCGACGGTGGCAAGGCCTTCGCCAAGAAGATGGAGGAGTGCCACGCCGCCATCCTCGCGGTCTACCCGTTCGACGACGTGCCCGGGCGGCGGCTCTTGCCCGTGTTCCTGTTCAGGACCGCGGACCAGTACTTCGATTTCTATGCGCGCATCGCCGAGATCCCGCGCGAGGACGCCGAGCGCAGCAAGGGCCACGCCTGGCGCGACTACTACGCCACCTGGTACGAGGCGCCCGGCGACCCCGTGCACGTCCACGAGGCCACGCACCAGATCTTCGCCAATCGCCTGGGCCTTGGCGGCGGCGGCTCCTGGTTCCAGGAGGGCGTGGCCGAGTACATGTCGTCGAAGTCCGGCGAGCGCTCGGCCGCGGCCGGCCAGGTCAAGCGCGGCCAGCACGTAGCGCTCGCGCAGTTCCTCGCGATCCCGAGCCTGCTCATGTCGAGCGACAAGGAAGCGCCCGGCGGCGACCAGGCCGGCGACCACTACAAACAGGCCGCGGTGCTGATCGAGTTCCTGCGCGAGAGCAAGTGGGCAGGCGACAAGTTCCCCGCCTTCCTCACGCGCATCGGACGCCTGCCGAGCGGCAAGCTCGGGCCGCTCGAGGAGGCGCTCGCCGAACTCTACGGCGTGGACCTCGCAGGCCTCGAGCAGCGCTGGGCCGAGTACTGCAAGAAACGCTGAGGGCCGCGCCGCCCGGGCTCAACGCGGCCCAGGCGGGATGCGCTCGCCGAGGTAGCGCGCGAGCAGCGCGTACACGTGGTGCAACGTGCCCTTGCCCTCGGAGATCGCGTGCGTGCGGTTCGGGTAGAGCATGAACTCGAACGGCTTCTGCAGCTCGATCAGGCGGTTGATCAGGCGCTCCGAGCCCTGGAAGTGCACGTTGTCGTCGCCCGAGCCGTGCACCAGCAAGAGCTCGCCGCGCAGGCCCTCGGCGTAGGTGATCGGCGAGTTGACGCGGTAGGCCTCGGCGTCCGTTTCGGGCAGGCCGGTGTAGCGCTCCTGGTAGATCGAGTCGTACAGCGACATGTCCGGCACGGGCGCGACCGACATGCCGACCCGGTACACCTCCGGATGGCGGAACATCAGGTTGAGCGTCATCGTCCCGCCGCCGCTCCAGCCCCACACCGCGACGCGCTCGGGGTCGAGGTACGGGCGCTCGGCGCACAGCGCGCGCACGGCCGCGGCCTGCTGGTCGGAGCCCACCGGACCGAAGCGCTGGTAGGTGCTCTTGCGCCAGCGCTTCCCGCGCGGGCTCGGAGTGCCCTCGGAGTCCACGCACGCGACCACGTAGCCGGCCTCGGCCAGGGCGTGGTGGAAGAGTCCGCGCGTACCCTTCCAGGCGTCGTTCGTCTGCACCGCGCTCGGCTCGTTGTAGACGTGCATCAGGAGCGGGTAGCTCCGGCGTGGATCGAAGTCGCGCGGACGCATCATCCAGCCATCGAGCTCGATCCCCGCTTCGATCTCGATCCGGAAGAACTCGGTCGGCTGCGGGATCAGCGCAGCGAGCTTCTCCACGAGCGTGGCGTTGGTCTCCAACGCGCGCACGCTGGCGTGATCCGGGAGGCGCACGAGGTCGATACGCGGCGGCCGGTCGAGGCTCGTGTGCGTGTGCAGCGCGAAGCCTGCGCCTGGCGCCAGGTCGTAGGCGTGCGTGCCGGGCAGCTCCTCCGGCGTGACGCGCTCGCTCGCCCCACCCGCGAGCGGCACGCGG
>JABFRZ010000628.1 GCA_013140785.1 Planctomycetota bacterium
TCCTCGAGGCCTGGGTCCCGTTCGAGCGCGAGCTCTCGATCCTGGCCGTGCGCGCCGCCGACGGCGCGCGCGCGTTCTATCCGCTGACTGAGAACCACCACCAGCAGGGTTGCCTGCGCCTCTCGCTCGCCCCCGCGCGCGCGAGCGGCGAACTCTCGCTCCACGCCGAGGCCATGGTGACGGCGCTGCTGGACGAGCTCGAGTACGTGGGCGTGCTGGCGCTCGAGCTGTTCGAGCACGACGGCCGCCTGCTGGCCAACGAGCTCGCGCCACGCGTGCACAACAGCGGCCACTGGACGATCGAGGGCGCGGAGACCAGCCAGTTCGAGAACCACCTGCGCGCGATCACCGGGCTTCCGCTGGGCAGCACGCGCGCGCTGGGTACCTGTGCCATGCTGAACCTGCTCGGTTCCGTTCCCCCGGCCGAGCGGGTGCTCGCGGTGCCCGGCGCGCACCTCCACGTGTACGGCAAGCAGCCCGCGCCCGGGCGCAAGCTCGGCCACGTCACCGTGCGCGCCCGCAACGAAGCGGAGCTTCGCCAGCGCTTGCAGCAGCTGGCCGAACGACTCGAGTTCGTCCTGCCCGACGCTGTGAACCGATGGATGCATTCGAGCTCCTACGCCTCAACCTGAGCTCACCCATGGTGCTCGGCTTCGCGCTGGGCATCGTCGCCGCGCTGCTGAAGAGCGATCTGCGCCTGCCCGATGCCGTGCACTCGGCGCTGGGCACGTACCTCCTGCTGGCCATCGGGTTGAAGGGCGGTGCCGAGCTCGCCAAGGTCTCGCCGGCCGAGATCGCGCTGCCCGCCCTGGCGACGTTGGCGGCCGGCATCTGCGTACCGATCGCCTGCTACGCAGCGCTGCGGCGCTTCGGGCGGTTCTCGATCGTGGACGCGGCCGCGGTTGCGGCGCACTACGGCTCGGTGTCGATCGTGACCTTCACCGCGGCGAGCGTGTTCGTCGAGGCGCGCGGGTTGGCGAGCGAGGGCTACCTCGCCGCGCTGGCGGCCTTCCTCGAGGTGCCGGGGATCCTGGTCGCGATCGCGCTCGCCCGCTCGGCGCGCGCGGGCAGCTCCTGGAGCTCGTCGCTGCACGAGGTGCTGACGGGCAAGAGCAACCTCTTGCTGCTGGGGGGCGTGGTCATCGGTTACCTGGCCGGGGCACACGGCGTGGAGAGCGTGGCCCCGCTCTTCGTCGCTCCCTTCCGTGGCGTCCTGACGTTGTTCCTGATCGACATGGGCTTCCTGGCCGCCAGCCGTCTGCGCGATCTGCGCGCGGTGGGGCCATTCCTCCTGGGCTTCGCGCTGGTCGCGCCGCTCGTCAACGGCTTCCTGGGCGCCGCCCTGGGTAGCGCGGCCGGACTCTCGCCGGGCGGCGCCACGGTCTTCGCCACGATGCTGGCGAGAGCGTCCTACATCGCCGCGCCCGTGGCGGTGCGGCTCGCGCTGCCGGAGGCCAATCCGGCCCTGTACCTGACGTCGTCTCTGGGCCTCACCTTCCCCTTCAACCTGGCCGTCGGCATCCCCCTCTACCATGAGTTCGTCTGCTGGATCCAGGCCTGAAGAAGCGCTCGTCACGGTCGAGCTCGAGCGCGTGACGATCGTGGCCGAGGCCGTGCTCGAAGCCCGTCTGCTGGCCTTGCTCAAGGCCGCCGGAGCGCGCGGCTGGACCCTCGGCGAGGTGCGCGGCGAAGGCTCGCGCGGGGTGCGCGCGGGCGAGTGGCAGGGCAACGTGAAGCTCGAGACGCTCGTCGCCCCGGCCGTGGCCGAGCGCATCCTGAGGGAGCTCGCGCGCGAGTATTTTCCGCGCTTCGCGGTGGTGGCCTATACCGATCGCGTGCGCGTGGTGCGCGGTGAGAAGTACGTGTGAGTGTCTGCGAGGAGACGGCGGAGTCCGGGCTACGTGCCGTCCTTGAACACGCGCTTGCGCGCCACCTCGCAGATCGCCAGCACGGCCGGGTTCTTCAGGCGGCGTTCGACCGAGATGGCGTAGAAGCGCTCGCGCACCTCGGGCAGGCGACCGACGATCTCGACCTCGTGCTGGCGGCGCACGTCGTCCTCGATCGCGCTCGGCACGGGGAACAGGCCGATGCCCTCCTGGCCGAAGACCTTGAGCAGCGCGCTGTCCTCGAACTCGCCGACCAGCCGGGGGCGCAGGCCGTGCTGCTCGAAGTACTGCTCCAGCGCGCGGCGCAGGTTCGAGCCCGCGGTCGGCAGGAGCAGCGGGGCTCCGTTCAACGAGCGCGGGAAGTTGCGCCGGTAGCGCACGGCGAGTTCCTTCGTGCCGCAGATCGTGAGCCCACACTCGCCCAGCACGTGGTTGAAGGCGCGCACGTGGCTGTTGGGCGGCACCGAGGCGTCCGAGAGCACCAGATCGAGGTGCATCGCCGCCAGCTCGGCCAGCAGCTGTTCCGGGCGATCCTCGAGACACACCAGGTGCAGGGGCGGCAGGCCTTTCAGCGCCAGCGCCGGGGCCAGCAGACGGCGCACGATCAGCTTGGGCATGGCCTGGGCCACGCCCACCACCAGACGCAACGGTCCGACGCCCGGGCGGCCCTTGACCGTGTCGAGCAGCTCACGCCCCAGCCCGAAGATCTCGTCCGCGTAGCGGTAGGCGATCTGGCCCACCTCGGTCGGCACCAGGCGCCGACCCTTCTTCTCCAGCAGCTTCTCGCCCAGCGCGCGCTCGAGCTGCTTGACCTGCGTGCTCACCGTGGGGTGCGAGAGCTTCAGCTTGTCCGCCGCGCGCGCTACGCCGCCCTCGCGCACGACCAGCCAGAAGTACAGCAGATGGTGGTAGTTGAGCCATTCCATGGACCCGAACCTGTAGAGAAGGACGACATGAAGTCGAAGGACTATCTGTTTTTCGTGGGGCGCCGCGGGGCGTAGAACTCCCTGAGTACCCGCGCCCCGGAGACGCCCATGACCCTAGCCCTGCTCACCGACCCCCAGCTCCTGCCCAGCGTCGGCTCGCCGGCGCTGTGGGGCGGCTTCCTGGTCTTCGTCGTGGCCATGCTGGCCCTCGACCTGGGTGTCTTCCACCGCAAGACGCACGCGGTGGGCTTCAAGGAGGCGGCGGTGTGGAGCTGCGTGTGGGTCGCGCTGGCGCTGTGCTTCAACGCCTTCGTGGCCTGGCGCTTCGGGTCCGAGCGCGGTCTCGAGTTCCTGACCGGCTACCTGATCGAGAAGTCGCTCTCGATCGACAACATCTTCGTTTTCGTGGTCATCTTCGCGGCCCTGGGCATCCCCGCGCTGTACCAGCACCGCGTGCTGTTCTGGGGCATCCTCTCGGCGCTAGTGCTGCGCGCCGGGATGATCTTCGCCGGCACGGCCCTGCTGGCGCGCTTCCACTGGCTGATCTACGTCTTCGGCGCGTTCCTGGTGCTGACGGGCATCAAGCTCTTCGTGCAGCGCGGCAAGGAGGCGCACCCCGAGGAGGGCTGGTCGCTGCGCCTCGCCCGGCGCTTGATCCCCTCCAGCACGCGCCTGGACGGCGACCGGTTCTTCACGCGCGAGAACGGCAAGCGCCTGGCGACACCGCTGTTCCTGGCGCTGGTCCTGGTCGAGATCACCGACGTGATCTTCGCGGTCGACTCGATCCCGGCGATCTTCGCGATCACCACCGACCCGTTCCTGGTGTTCACCTCGAACATCTTCGCCATCCTCGGTCTGCGCTCGCTGTTCTTCCTGCTGGGCGGGCTGGTGGAGAAGTTCCGCTACCTCAAGGTGGGCCTGAGCGGGGTGCTGGTGTTCGTGGGCGCGAAGATGACCCTGATCGACGTGTACAAGGTGCCGCCGGCGTTGTCGCTGGTCGTGGTGCTGGCGATCCTAGGCGCCTCGGTGGCGGCTTCACTCCTGGTCGCGCCGCGCCCCGCCCCCAAGGCTTCGCACCCGGTCTGAGGCGCTTGCCCCGCACCGCGCGGGCTCGGTCCTGCGGCGGTCCGCCGCGGCCAGCGCCTACTTCTTCTCGCCGCAGGGCGTGAAGTCGGCCGCCTTGTCCAACGCGACCGAGATCACGAACTCTTCCTTGGCGATCGCCCAGTGCCGGTTCTTCCCCGGAATGACGGCAAAGCTGCCGGCGCCGATTTCCGTGCCCTTCGTCGCATCGACCGTCTCACCGCTCCCCAGCAGGGCCGTGCCGCTGACGAGCGTGACGGTTTCGGTTGCGGTGTGCCAATGGGCGGGGATCGTCATTCCCTTGGGGAACTTCATCAGCAGCACGGAGGGTCCCTTGGAGGGATCACCGCTCTGCACGGCCATCTTCGCGCCCTCGACGAACGGATGGGGACCCCACTTCACGTTCGCGGCGCTGACCACGACCGTCTCCCTGGGCGCGCCTTGGGGCTCGGGATTGCGCGCGTCCTGCGGGGCGGTGGTGGCGAGCGAAACGGCGATCAGCAGCGCGAACAGGGTGGCTTTCATGGGCTCCGTCGAATCCGGCTGGCGTGAGGGAACGGCGCGCTGACGGGCTCATCCCATCCGCGAGCGCGCCAGTCTGCACAGGCCGCACGGAGCGCGCAATGAGAGTCCCGCGCGTCGCCTGCAGTGCTTGCCCGGGGCCGCGCGTCACGGAAACTGGCCGAGCCGTGGCTCGCTCGCGTCTCCAGCGCGTTCTCACCGGACTAGCCCTGCTACCGCTGGAACGCGGCGACGAACTCGGCGGGCGGCGCCGGGAGCTTGAAGGTGTGGTGTCCTTGACGAACGACACCTTCGCGTTCGGGATCCCCGCGCTCCCGACCGAGATCGAGGACCTTCATCCCCTTCGCGATGCCGAGGCCCCTCACGAGCGCCTCGCCGCTCTCACGCCGCCCGGGCCCCCTCGACAAGCCCACCGAAGTCCAAAAGGACCCACCCCGAGGCCTCGATACCCAACAGGCCGAACGACAACGAACCGCGATGAACGACGGGCAGGGCTGCAGGGCCGCAATGGTCATGCGCTTCGATGTCCTTCCCGGACCGAGACCCAGCGACCGCCCTCCTGCTCCGCGGTCGGCTCGAAGGTTTCGGCCCAGCGGAGCGCGACGAGCACCCGTCCCGGCTCGGGCAGAGTCGTGACTCCATCGGCGTGGCACTTCCCGCAGCGCGTCCGACTCGAGCACGCCCAGAGGGGAACGCGCTTCACGGCGGGCGCGTGGCAGGCCGACGAACGCGGCCAGGCCCCCATGCGGGGACCTGGCCGCGCGTACCGACTTCGACCGCGCCCGCGCGCGGCCGTTCGCTCAGGGCAGGATGTCCACCAGCTCGGTGCGCGCGCCGCTCTGCACGTTGACCGACAGCACCAGGCCCACGCCCGCGGCGTAGTACTTCTTCTCTTCGATGCCCGGCTCGATGGGCGTGAAGTCCTCGGTCTGGAGGCAACGCGAGAAGGTCCCGTAGGGCACGACGACGCGCTTGTTGAGGCTCGCGACCTCGGCGATGTCCTCGGCCTCGGCGATCAGGAACTCCTGGCGGTAGACGTCACCGACGCGCGGCACGGCCTTCATCACGATGCCCGGCTTCGCGCCGTCCACGCCGGCCCGCCACGAACCGTCCAGGTCGGACAGCTGGCCGTCCTCGAAGTTCATGGCCAGCTCGCCCATGTACCAGACGTTGCCCAAGACGTCCTGGGCGAACCAATCGAGCGTGTCCTCGACGTGCACGCCGTCCAACGTGACCACGTCGTGGATCTCGACGCAGGCGACGCCCAGGATCAGCTTGGTCGCCCCGGTCGGGCTGACCTCGACGCGCTCGACGCCCTCGCTGGTCTGCTTCTCGTAGACGAGCGTGACTCCGGGTTGGAGCGGGAAGAACGGGTGATTGACGCCCGCGACGAAGTTGGCGGGGTTGATCGTCGGATTGTAGATGCCACCGCCCAGATCGTTGCACGCGTCGAGCCGCTCGACGTATTGGTCGTCACACAGCTCGAGGGCTTCTTGCAACGCGTCCTGCGCCTCCTCCAAGCACGCGCTCTGCTGCGCGAGCGGGAGATTCGTGCACTTCGCGCGCGCGAGCCAGTAGCTCGCCTGCGCCTCGCGCCGGGCCGACGTCAAGGTCTCGCTCGCCGATTGGCTGCACGCGTCCGTGCCCGTGGCGGGGCTGGCCGCGAGCGGCATTCCGAGCACGAGCAGAGCCGCGATGAAACGAATTCGATTGCCGGTCATGACTGATTCCTTCTTTCTCGGTCGCTTGGGAGAGGATCGATCGCCCAACACGAGCGACCGAAGGGGACTCTCGGCGACTCGCAGCTCGCGCGCATTACCAGGCGATGACGTCGAAGCGCCACCGCACTCGCGGCCATCGCCCGCGAGAGTGCTGTAATCAGGCGATAATCCAGGGACCTCGCCGCGCTCCGCCGAGAGCGAAGGCGGCAGCCTCGAGCGCGGCCAATGAAGCAGCGGAGCTCGGTGTCACCCTTCCCGGGCCGGCCTGTGCTGCGGCTACCGCGCTGTCAAGGACAGCCGTACCCGCTCGCGCAACGCCGGCGTAGCTCGCCTTGCGGGGCCTGCGTGACAGCGAGGCCGTCGAGCACACTCGCATCGCCAACCACGGGTTCCTGCAGCTCTTCGGCTTCGGAGAGGCCAGCCTCAGACCACCCGCGCCATGCGCACCTACGCAGCCTGCCTGCGTGAGGGCAACGTCCCGGTTGGGCTGACGCTCGGCGATCAGCGCCCGCCGAAGCCAGTCCGCTGCACCGCTGTGTCAGGCCCTGCCATAGAACCGCTTCGCTTGATCGGTCGCGCTGACGATGAACTCCGTCTTGCCACGCGTGTACGCCACCCGGTCCTGCGACCAGGCTGACGCCAGGCGGACCTTCAGGGCCTCGTACTCGCTGGCCAGATCCGGGTGCTGGATCAAATAGTCTCGGAAAAGGAGCCGATCCCAATGGTCGGTGAAGTGGCCCTCCACCATGTGGATGTGGTGTGTGCGAGCGCTGGTCTGCGGGTCTCGTTTGATGAACCAGGCGTAGAACGGCGGGCCGTCGTCCCCGTGCGTCGGGCGCCAAAAATACTCGTAGCCTTGCGCTTCGAGAACCGGCGCGATCCAGGCCTTGGTCGCTTGCAAGTCGGTCACCTCCACCAGCATGTCCACGATGGGTTTCGCCGCGAGCCCCGGCACCGCCGTGCTTCCGAAGTGCTCCACACGCCGGATGAGGTCGTTGGGCAGACAGGACAACAGGTGCTCCTTCTCTTGGCGGAACAACTGCGGCCACGCAGGGTCGTATGCCGCGATCCCCACTTCCTCCCGCACAACTCGCTGGATCCGTTCCTCCGGCGTTTCCATCTCGCCCCGCATGGACCTAGCGCCCCGGTTCAGCGGCGGGCCGCGCAGCGGACCGTCCGCTGCAACCGGTTGTTAGGCCGTCTAGAACATTCCATTTGTGTTGGCACCGCTGCTCGGATCGGGCACCTGTTGAAGGACGTCCCAGTGTTCGACAGCCTTTCCATCGCTGTCCATCCTGAACACATCCACACCAGCAATACCGCGGTCATTCGGGTCATCACTGTAGAGATTGACGAAATTGACATGCGCCCAAACGTAGTCGCCCATTGCAATGATCTTGTGCACGTTGACATGAAGCTTAGGGCGATCTTTGACGGCGCGGCCGAAGAACTCGCCCAACGCTTGCGCGCCATCAGGTACCAGAGGGTTGTGTTGAATATAGGTGCTGACCAAGTACTCATTTACCGCCTCGACAGGCTTGTGTTGGTTAAGCATCAAATCGTAAAAGGCAAGGATGTTGTTCTTGTTCCGGGTGGTGCGTGGATCACTACTGTCTACTATAGATAACATGGTGGTTGCTCCATTTGCGATGATCTGAGAGTCCGACTGACGGAGCCGGGGCCGAGAGTGCCAGAAGCGATATGGAGAAGTGTCATGGTTGGATTGTCGTGCTTTGAAGCTGCCGCATGAGCGTCATGAAGTCTGCAACCTCCCAGTGCTCGGCGAGTTGTCCATTCGCAATTCGATAGAGCTGGAACGCCATGGCATCAATTTGGTTGCCTGTGGCCTTGAGTGTGCCGAAATCGCCCTTGTGGGTTCCTCGGACACTGTTTAGAACGGCGACAAGGTCTCCTTCGGCTACGATGGCCGTAGTTGGCAGCTTTAGGTCGGCGAAAGCAGAACGAAGCCCCGTGAAGTATCGCTTGAGAGTTTCGCGCCCGGGGCTCTGGCCCGGCAGATGATCGTTGTAATCCACAGCAACGATTTGGTCGAAGATGGACAGATCGCCGCTTTCAATTGCTGCGAAGAAGCGGCGAACCAGAGCTTTGTTCTCTTCAATATTTGTAGTCATCCGTATCCTCCTTGGTCTTACACATTGCCTTTGAAGCGGCGCGGGCACTACAGCCTATGCGTGAATGAAGATCGATCGACTCTGTGAGGCCTAACGTGTATTGGACAGACCCGCATAAAAACCGTGAACGCGGCGAGGCGGTCTGCCTAATGTGGCTTGGAAGAGACCGTGTAAGCGACCCAAGGTGCCGCGGGTCCAGGAGATCCTGCGCGATGCGCGCCATGTGATGCTCGGCGTTGGACGGGTCTGCCCAACCGCCGCCGCAGATCGCGCGCTGTCGCCGTCACGCCTCCGGAGAGATGACGGCAGGACGGGGCCGAGAGGAGCCTGGAGGAAGACTCCATCGAGCCCGACCGACGGGTGGCATGGAGCGCTGCCAGTTTCTCGCGGCGCTCGTACCCGTGCCCACGATCCTCCTGGTGTGGTCTCCTTCTCCTCGATCTCGATGGTTCCGATCATCGGCGCTCCCCTTCAAAGCATAGCGACGGGGCGGACCGGCCGCCCTTGCCCGGCGCCGGCCGGCCAGCGGACGGACCAAGGCTGCCCGCCCCAAGGAGTCCGGCCGGGCCCACCATTCGTGGCCTCCAGCTAGGTCGGATCCCCCAGGGCTGCGTGCGCCGGCTTCATCTTCCGCGACGCGAGCGAGCGGCTTCTTGCCAGCGGAGCGGCCTCCTTCGCGCGAAGTGCTCACGGGCGCGGAACGCGGTAGCTCTCCGCAAGCCTGCGTGGCGCGAGCAGGGTTTTGCCGCCGACGTGCACGAGGAGGAGGCGCTCGAGCACGGGCGAGTCGAACGTGCCGGTCGTGTGCTCCACGATGACGACCTCGCTCTCGCTGGCGGTGGCCGTGAAGCGCGCGTCGCGGTAGACGCCCTGCGCGTGGGCGTGGCCCTCGCCTTCGTCCTCGTAGAGACGGCCGGCGGCGCGGCCCGACTCGTCGCAGAAGACGTGTACGACGAGGAGCTTGGGCGGGGTCGCGGTGCTCGGGCGCGGGTCGTGCTCGAACAGGATCGCGCCGGCGCGGGCGAAGAGCGGGAGCGTGCCGAGCGGCGCGGGGACGACGCGCTCGCGCTCCGTGATCGGGAGGCCGCCCGCGGGAAACGGGTACCAGCCGCCCGGGGTCTTCGGGAAGACGACGCTGCGCTCGTGGGCGCGCTCGTGGACGGCTGGGGCGACCAGCAGGTCGTCGCCCAGCAGGAAGGCGTCGTCGAGCGTGCGCAGCGCGGGGTCGGCCGGGTCGGCGAAGAACAAGGGACGCACCACGGGCGCGCCGCTCTCGCTGGCCTCGCGGAAGAG
Organism: Planctomycetota bacterium; assembly: GCA_013140785.1. GTDB lineage: Bacteria > Planctomycetota > UBA1135 > UBA1135 > JABFRZ01. The sequence continues at coordinate 9,564 of JABFRZ010000628.1, forward strand.
CGTGTAGAGCGTCGGCAGGAGCTTCATGCGCCGCTCGATCGCGGCGCGCACGCGCGCCTCGGTCTCGGCGTCGAAGGCCCAGGGCTCCTTGCGGCGCGAGCCCTTCTCGGCGTGGCCACGGAAGAAGGGCAAGAGGCACGCGAGCTCGAACCAGCGCGCGAAGAGCTCGCGATCCGGGTTGTCGCTGAAGCCGCCCACGTCCGGGCCGCTGAAGGGCTGGCCAGAGAGCCCGAGGTTCAGCGCCATCGAGAGCGACCAGCGCAGGTGCTCCCAGGTGGCGCGGTTGTCGCCGGTCCAGGTGGCGGCGAAGCGCGCACCGCTGAGGTGGTTCGAGCGCGTCAGCAGGAACGGACGTTTGTCCGGGTGCGCGCGCACGAGGCCTGCGCGCGAGGCCTCGGCCATGAGCTGGCCGTAGAGGTTGTGCCAGCGTGCGTGGTCGCCGCCCGAACCGCTGCTGCCCACGAGGCCCGTGCCCGCGTGTCGGCAGGACTCCGGCAGGGTCTTCGTCGGCGAGTCCATTAGCGAGGGCTCGTTCATATCGTTCCACAGTCCGTCCACGCGCGTCTCTGCGACGAAGGCGCGCACGTGCTCGCTCCACCACGCGCGCACAGCGGCGCTGGTGAAGTCGGGGAAGTGGCACGCGCCCGGCCAAACCTTGCCGGTCGCGGGCTGCCCGCCTTCGTCCAGCACGAACAGCCCACGCGCGAGGCCCTCCCGCGCGAGCTCCGAGTCCACCGCGACCCCAGGATCGAGGATCGCGACGGTGTGGAAGCCGAGCGCGCGCAGCTCGTCGCCGAGCCCCGCGAGGTCCGGGAATGTCGCCGGATCGACGGTGAACACCTGGAAGCGCTCCATGTAGTCGATGTCGAGCCACAGCCCGTCGCAGGGAATGCCGCGCCGGCGGAACTCGAGCGCGAGCGCGCGCAGCTCCTCGGCCGACAGGTACGACCAGCGGCACTGCTGGTAGCCGAGCGCCCACAGCGGCGGCAGCGCGATCCGGCCCACGAGCGCGCCCAGCGCACGCGTGACTTCGGCGGGGTGCGAGCCTTCGATGAGATAGAGGTCGAAGGGCTCGGCCCACTCGCCCGCGCCGGCATCGAAGGCGAGCTCGACGGCCTGCCCTGCGTCGCACTGCGCGATAGTGATCGTGCCGCGCCGGATCGAGTCGGCCAGGATCCCGAGCGCGCTGCCGTCCGCTCGCACGGCCAGCACGTAAGGGTGCGACTGGTACAGCGGGTCGTTCTCGGCGCCGTACTGGAACGTGTCCGTGTTCCAGAGCGTCACGCTGCGGCCCGAGCGCTCGAGCGGTCCGGGCACCTCGCCCGTGCCGTAGAACGACGAGCCCGGCGCGAACTCGACGCGCGCGCGCACGCGGCCCTCGTCGCGCGTGAAGCTGACGGCCGCGGGCGGCTCGGTCGGCGGCCCGAGGCGTGGCTCGAGCGGCAGGAGCAGCGACGGGCGTGGCGCGCTCCGTCCGTCCTCGAAGCGCGGACGCAGCGTGATGACGCGCACAGCGACCGCGTCGGGCGCGAGCGCGTGAGTCTCGAGCGCGCGAGTTTCAAACCCGAGCGCGACTCCCGCGCTCGCGCTCACCGCGGGCGAACTCGTACCTCGCAGGTGCTCCACGCCCCGCTCGCGCCCTCCGGCTGGGTCCCCGGGAAGGCGAGCCGCAGCTCGCCGTCCACCAGCCGCGCGCCCTCGACCGCGACCTCGAAGTCACAGAAAAACGGCAGGGCCGCGCGCGTGCCCGCCGGCGCGGCGAAGGTCCAGCGCAGGCCGTCGCCCTCGAGCTCTTGCCCAGCGAGCCGCAC
>JABFRZ010000351.1 GCA_013140785.1 Planctomycetota bacterium
GTCCACGGCCACGAGCGGCGCGCCCGGCAGGACGCCCGGCTCGGGCGCCGACACGTGGCTCGCGGAGACGCGCTCGGCCGCCTGCTTGATGGCGGCCTGCACGGCTTCGCGCGCCAGCGCGCTCTGCCTTCCGATGCGTTCGACCATGGGTTATTCGTGCGAGGGGGTGGGGCTCAGCGCAGGAGCTCGAGCGCGCGTTCGGCCATGCGCACGAAGTTTTCCTGCGCGGTCAGATTGGCCTCGTAGGCGCGCATGGAGGTGATCAGGTCGGCCATCTCCATGACCGTGTTCACGTTGGGGTAGAGCACGATCCCGTCCGCGCCCGCGTCGGGGTGGCCGGGGTCGAGCACGCGCTCGAAGTCCGTGGCGCTGTCCACGTTCACGCGCGTGGCCTTGACGCCCAGCGCGCGCTGCTCGCCCTCGAACTCCTGCAGCACCGGTTCGAACAGCACCACCTTGCGCCGATACGGCCCGCCGTCGGGCGTCTTCGTGGTGCGTGCGTTGGCCAGGTTCTCGGCGATCACGTCCATGCGCTCGCGCTCGGCCGTCAGGCCCGAGGCGCAGATGCGCATGCCGGTGAAGAATCCGTTCGTGCTTTCCATGGTGTCCTATCCGTCAGCGACTGTCGGTGATGGCGCTTTCGAGCAGCGAAAAGTGTGAACGCAGGATCGAGGAGTAGGCCTCGTACAGCAGGCGGTTCTCGCGCATCGCGTTGAGCTCGAGCTCGAGGCTCACGTTGTTGCCGTCGGGCCGCGAGGGTGTCTCGAGGTCGGCCACGAGCTCGGGCGTCACGCGCGCGATGTCGCCGCCCTTCTCTAGCCGCGCGCCGAGGAGGTCCTCGAAGCGCACCACGTTGCGCACGTAGCCCGGGGTGTTGGAGTTGGCGATGTTCGCCGACACCACGCGCGCGCGCAGCTCGCAGGCGCCCAGCAGGCGCACCATGAGATCCGTCGGTCCGGCCTGCAAGGCAGTGCTCCTAGCAGGCCGTTGAAGAAGTCCCGTCGCGAGGCAAAGCGCGCTTCGGCGGGGCTAGGAACGCGAAGGAGAGACAGCGGAAGCGGCCTTCATGGCCGCTGAGCATGGCTCGACGAGCGTGACGACGCCCCGTCGAGGCGCGCGCAGCCGTAGCAGGGACCTTTTTCATCGGACTGCTAGGCCACCAAGCCGAGCTGGCGCCAGAGCTTCATCTTGTTGCTGAGCGTGCGCGCGGTGACCTGCAGGCGCCGAGCCGCCTCGGTCTTGTTGCCGCGCGTGGCTTCGAGCGTGCACAGGATGGCCTCGCGCTCGAGGTCGTCCAGCGTGCGGTTCGCGAGCGGCGAGTTGGCCGAGATCGCGCCCAGGTACTGGCCCTTTTCGGTGACCAAGGTGAACTTGGGACGCGCGTTCGGACGCGGCATGAGCTGGAAGTTCAGGTGATCGGGCTCGATCGTCGCGCCCTCGACCAGGACCACCGCGCGGTGGATGGCGTTCTCGAGCTCGCGCACGTTGCCGGGCCAGTGCCACTCGAGCAGGCGCTTCTCGGCCTCCGGGCTGAAGCTCGGGACCGCGATGCCGGCGGCCTTGGCGTGTACTCCGACGAAGTGCTTGGCCAGCGGCAGCACGTCTTCCATGCGCTCGCGCAGCGGCGCGATGTGCAGGGGCAGGACGTGCAGCCGGTAATAGAGGTCCTCGCGGAAGCGGCCCGCGGCCACCTCCTCGGGCAGCTCGCGGTTGGTCGTGGCGATCACGCGTACGTCCACCTCGAGCGTGCTCGTGCCACCCACGCGCTCGAACTCCTCTTCTTCCAGGACGCGCAAGAGCTTGGCTTGCACGGCCGGCGAGATCTCGCCGATCTCGTCCAAGAGGATCGTGCCGCCGTCGGCCAGCTCGAAGCGTCCCTCGCGGCGCTTGTGGGCGCCAGTGAAGGCCCCGCGCTCGTGACCGAACAGCTCGGACTCGAGCAGTTGCTCGGGCAGGGCCGCGCAGTTGACGCGGATGAAGGGGCCGCTCTTCCGCGGGCTCCGGTGGTGCAGGAAGTGCGCCACGCGTTCCTTGCCGGTGCCGCTCTCGCCCGTGATCAGGACCGTGCCCTTCGAGCTGGCCAAGCGCTCGGCCGTGCGCAGGAGCTCCTGCATGGGCTTCGACTCGGCGATCACCGCGAGCGGATCCCCCAGACCGGCCTCGGTGCGCAGGTACTCGTTCTCGCGCTCGAGGCGCCGCGTGCGGTCGAGGCGCTTGATCACGAGCTCCAGCGTTTGCGGCGAGCACGGCTTGACCACGAAGTCGGCCGCGCCGAGCTGCAGGGCCTGGACCGCGGTCTCGACCGTGCCGTGGGCCGTGATCAGGACCACGGGAACCTCGGGCAGTTCCTTGCTCATCGTGCGCACGAGCTCGACTCCGCTGATGCCCGGCATGCGCAGGTCGGTCAGGACCAGGTCGATGCCGCCACGGCGCAGACGCTCGAGGGCGGCTTCGCCGCTGGCCACGGCCTCGATCTGCAGACCGAACGTGCGGCAGGCCTCGGACAGGAACTCGCGGGACAGGGAATCGTCGTCGGCGATGAGAACGCGTTGGATGGACATGACGGCTATTGGCGTGGGTTTCTGGGGAATTCGGCGGGGCGGTCTGCCGGGTGGAAGGGGAAGCGGAGCACGAACAGCGCGCCGCCGAGCGCCGAACGGCGCGGTGCGCACTGCACGGAACCGCCGTGCAGGCGCGCGATCACGGACACGAGCGCGAGGCCCAGTCCCGTGCCGTCGGCGTGGGTGGTGAAGAACGGGTCGAGGATGCGCCCACGCAGCTCGGCCGGTACGCCCGGTCCGGCATCGGACACGCGCACGACGAGCTCCGCGCCCTCGCGCTCGAGCTCGACTTCGATGCGCGGCGTCTCGGCCCCGGCCTGGGCCTCGAGCGCGTTCTCGATCAGGTTGCGCACAGCTTGGCGCAGCTTGATGCGATCGCCGCGGAAGGGCGGCGCCTGGGCGTGCACCGTGACCAGCGGCGCGACGCCGCCCTCGCAATGAGTCGCGACGAGTCGGGCGGCGCCCTCGAGCAGCTCTTGCCCGTCCACGTCCTCGAGCCGCAAGCGCTCGGGGCTGCCGAAGGAGAGCAGGTTGTCGATGATCGCATCGACTTCGTTCACGCCCTCGACGATCAGGTTGGCCCAGCGTTGCGCGCGCTCGTCGGTAATGCTCTTGGCGGCGATGTCCTTGACGTCGATGTCCTTGACGTCTCGCTCGCGGCCGGCGAGCAGCTCGGCGAAGCCGCGCACGGCGTTGAGCGGGTTGCGGATCTCGTGCGCGATGCCGGCGGCCATCGTGCCGAGCGCGGAGAGCTTGTCGGCGGCGTGCAGACGCTCGGCCAGCTCGCGCCGTTCGCGGTTGGCCTCGGTCAGCTCGCGCTCGACGCGCGCGGCACGCTCGGCCAGCTCGCGGTAGCTCGAGCGCAAGCCGTCGAGCACGGCCGGCAGGGCGCGCGCGACCTGCTGCAGCTCGGCGTCCCACAGCGGAGCGTCGAGCGCAGGGGCGGTGGGGGCGGTGCGCGCGCTCACTCGGGTGCCTCCGGGCTCTTCTTGCTCGCGGGCAGCTGCTT
>JABFRZ010000131.1 GCA_013140785.1 Planctomycetota bacterium
ATCTTGGTGCACCTCGTGCAGGACCGCTTCAGGCCGCTGGGCGCGAGCGCGGAAGCGGTCCTGCACGAGGTGCACCAAGATGCGTCGCAGCCAGCCCGCGAAGCTGCCCTCGCCGCGGTAGAAGGCGAGCGATCGGAAGGCGCGTACGAAGCACTCCTGGGCCAGATCCTCGGCGTCCTCGTGGTTGCCGAGCAGCCGGAAGGCGGTAGCGTGCACGCGCGCGTAGTGCACGCGCAGAAGCTCCTCCTGCGCGTCGCGTTCGCCCGCCCGCGCCCGCTCGATACGGCGCCGCTCGGCTTCGTCTGGATCCGGGGCGCCAGTCTCGGTGGAGCTCATCGCGGCCCCCTGTCTAGCGCGGGAGGCGAGGCCTGAGACGAAAAAAGGCGGCCCGTGTCGCCGCCTTTCTGGGCCTTCCACCTGGGCCTTCTCCTGGAGGGCCGCAGTGGGCCCGTCGCCGAGCCCGAGATCACGCTGGAAACTCAGCTCGGGCGCCGGCCCAGGACGGTTCAGGCTGCCTTGCGCTTCGCGCTCGGAACGAAGTAGCCGATGGCCTGGTTCGTTCTGCGCAGGAACTCGTCGGCGGCCATGGGCAGGAGCAGGTAGTCCGCGGCACCGCAGCGCAGGGCCTCCTCGCGGAACGGGCGCGGTCGGTAGATGCCCGAGCACAGGACGAGCGGAAACTCGCGCTCCGGCAGCACGCGCGTGATTTCCTGGGCGGCCTCGAAACCGTTCTTGCCCTCCAGCAGCGCGTCGATCAGCACCAGGCTCGGCGGCTGGCCCTGCTTCAGGGCGGCTTCGAGCGCGGCCCAAGTCGGGAACAACTGGACGACGTAGCCGGCCAGCTCGAGCGAATGCTTGCGCCCTTCGGGGCTCTCTTGCTGGTCGTGGGCGAAGTAGATCGTGCGCATCTCTCTGGTCTCAAGCTCGTGGCGTGGCCGCCAGGACTTCGTGCAACGTGGTTTGGCCGGCGCGCGCGTGGAACAGGCCGTGCTCGCGCAGCGTGATGAAGCCGTCCGCGCGGGCTGCGCGCGCGAGGGCTACTCCCTCGCCGCCCTTCTCGAGCTCATGGCGCAGGGCCGGCGTAATGCGCAACACCTCGAACAGCGCAATGCGGCCGCGATACCCGGAGCCGTGGCAGGCCTCGCAACCCTCGCCCTCGAAGAAGGCCGAGCCGTCCTTGGCGAAGCCGAGCAGCGTGCGCAGGCCCTCGTCGGGCACGATCGGCGCTCGGCAGTCCGGGCAGACGCAGCGCACGAGGCGTTGCGCGACGACGCAGCGCAACGTATCGGCGAGGAGGTAGGGCTCGATGCCGAGGTGCGCGAGACCCGTGAGCGTCTCCACCGCACCGCTCACGCGCAACGCCGAGAGCACGCCCCGACCCGAGCGCGCGGCCTCGAACAGGACGTGGGCCGTCTCCCGTCCGTCGATCTCGTTCGCCAGCAGGACGTCTGGATCCTGGGCGAGGAGCGCGCGCAGGCCGGCCGCAGGACTCGTGTGCGGGTCGAGCTTGACGTGCAAGACGTGCTCGTGCTCGCGCTCGACTCGTTCCTCCAGCGCGATGAGCTTCTTGTGGGGCGCGTCGAGGTGTGCCAGCAGGGCGTGCAGCGTGGTCTTCCGGCCGCTGCCGGGGGGACCACTCACCAGGAACAGGCCACCGCGCGCGGAGAGCGCCTCTTCGAGTTGCACGAGCTGCTCGTTGCCCAGGCCGAGCTCGCGCAGGGACCGACGGTGCGGGTCGTTGCGAACGACGTGCAGGACCAGGCTCTCGCCGTGCAGTGAAGGTGTGATCGCGACGCGCAGCTCGAGCTGCTCGTCCTTGAACACGAACGGGATGCTGCCCTCGGTGGTCGGCGCGCCCGCCCCGCTGGCGGGTTCCACCTCGTGCTTCCCGTCATGCCCTGCGCCGGGCTCGGCCCCATGTTCCTCGTCGGACTTGAGGTCGATCTTGGCCAGCGCCTTGAGGCAAGCGATCGTCTGGCCGGCCCAGGCGCTGCTCAGACGCGAATGCTCGCGCAGCGCGCCATCGACGCGGAAGCGGATGATCGTGTCCGCGCGGCGAGCCTCGAGGTGGATGTCGCAAGCGTTCTGGGCGAAGGCGTCCTGCAGGAAGCCGCGCACGCGCTCGACCACCGCGCGCTCGTCGGGCACGGCCTCACTCTCGGTCACCTGCACACTCGCTTGGGGCTCGCCGACGAGCGTGAGCACGTTCTTCTTGGCTCCTGCCTGAGGCACTACGCGGCGCAAGAGCGTCCCAGCCGGCGCGGGCGCGGCTGGCGCAACCAGCGCAATCGGCGCAATCGGTGCCTTCGGCGCAGGCTTTGGCACAGCCCGCGCCTTCTTAGGCTGACCGAAGACGAGATCGAGGTTCGCCATGATCGCCGAGGGTTCGGCGTACACAGGGAAAATGCGCGTGGCGAGGATGTGCGCCAGCTCCTCGAGGGCCTGCACGTCGCTCGGGTCCTCGAGTGCCACGGTCGTGTGCCCGGCGATCTGGTTGAGCCCGAGCACGCGCAGGCGGCGCGAGACCTCTTCGCCGAGCTTGTTGGCCACGTGCGAACTCACCAGCCCTCTCGTCAGGTGGATGCAGGGGAAGCGCGCCTGGTGCCGCAGCGCCTCGACCATGTCGGCCTCCGTGACGAAGCCGAGCTCGACCAGGGACTGCCCGAGCTTCAAACCGAATTCGGCGCGGTGCTTGAGCGCCAGATCGAGCTGCTGCTCGGAGATCTTCTTGCGCTCGAGGAAGTACTTCCCGACCGGGATGGGCTGACGGACCGCAGGGGGCTGGCTCAATGGAAACCTCTTCGCGGGTCTATCGGCCCCCGGGGCTCCAGGGTTGAGCGGTGCCTCGCTCAGCCGTCGCGCCCTTCCCCGCGCGTCTCGAAGTAGCGCCGTTTCGCGAGCCCCGGCGGCAGGCACTCCATCTCTTCGCGCGCGGCCGGGTCTTCGTGGGCGTAGCGGTAGCCCTGCCCGTAGCCCTGCGCCTTCATCAGGGCCGTCGCCGCGTTGCGGAGGTGCAGCGGCACGGGCTCGTTGCTGGTGCGCTCGACGTCCGCGCGCGCGGCGTCGAAGGCCACGTACACCGCGTTCGACTTGGGCGCGCGCGCGAGATACACGGCCGCTTGGGCCAGCGCGAGCTCGCCTTCGGGCGTGCCGAGGCGCTCGTAGGTCTCGGCCGCGTCCAGGCACACGCGTAGCGCGTGCGTGTCGGCCAGGCCGATGTCCTCGATCGCGATGCGGATCAGGCGCCGCGCGAGGTAGCCACGGTCCTCGCCGGCCTCGAGCATGCGCACGAGCCAGTAGAGCGAGGCGTCCGCGTCCGAGTTGCGCACGCTCTTGTGCAGCGCCGAGATCAGGTCGTAGTGCTGCTCGCCGCGCTTGTCGTAGAGCAGGGTCTTCTTCAGCAGCGCCTCCTGGAGCACGGCCACGTCGATGGTTGCGTCCCCCGCGAGCGCCGCCGCGGCCTCCAGCAGGTTGAGCGCGCGGCGAGCGTCGCCGTCGGAGGCGCGTGCGATCCAGCGCAGGCCCTCTGCGTCGATGCGCGCTCTTCCTGCCAGGCCTCGCTCGGC
>JABFRZ010000203.1 GCA_013140785.1 Planctomycetota bacterium
GCTGTTGGCCGCCGCCGACCGGACTGGCGTCGGCCAACAGCTCGCCGACCTCGGCGCGCGTGAGCACGCGCCACTGCCCTGTCTTGAGGCGCTTGTCGCGCAGCGTCCCGATCTCGACTCGGCGCAGGCTCTTCACCGGCAAGTCGAGGGCCGCGAACACGCGCCGCACTTCGCGGTTCTTGCCCTCCGCGAGAGTCACGAGCAGGATCGAGCGCTGGTCGGTGCGCTTCAGGACCTTCACGCGCGCGAACGAGCCCCAGCCCTCGGCCAGACGCACGCCGCGCTGCATCGCCTCCAACGTCCCCTCATCCACGCGCCCGCGCACGTCGACCCAGTAGGTCTTCTTGACGCCGAAGCGCGGGTGGCTGATGCGGTTCGCGAACTCGCCGTCGTTGGTGAGGATCACCAACCCCTCGGTGTCTTCGTCCAGACGCCCGACGGTGTAGATGCGGCCCTTGCGCTTGTCTGTGATCAGATCGATCGCGCGCGGGCGTGCTTCGCGCAAGTCGCTGGTGCACACCACGCCAATCGGCTTGTTCAGGAGGTAGTAGGCCAGGCGCTCGCCCTTCGGCTTCAGCACGACTCCGTCCACCACGACCTCTTGCGTGTTCGGATCGACGCGCCGCCCGAGGTCGGTGACGAGCTTCTTGTCTACCGTCACGTGGCCGCGCGCGATGAGCTCATCCGCCTTGCGGCGCGAGGCGATGCCGTTCTGGGCCAGGAACTTGTTGAGCCGAATGCCTTCGGTCGAACCCGGCCCGCCCGCGGCGTCGCTCGCGTCGATCTCGCCATCGAAATCGAACGGATCGTCGCTCGGCGCGGACTCGGGCCTCCCGGCCGGAGTCTTGCGATTCATGGGGTGCCTCGGTGGGCGTCGGGTCGTGATCGAGCGCGAGTCGCGTCGATCGGGGCGCGGATCCTAACCAATGGCGGCCAACTCGAGCGGCTCGAGCTCGATCCGGCGCGGAAGCGGGTGAGTGCGCGGACGCCGGATCGTGTGCCCTCCCGGCCTCGGCTTCCAGAGCCGGGTCGGTTCCGGACGGGATTCCACCGGGAAGGAGTTGCTGCATGAGCCAATGGACTTTGGTGGCTCTCGCGTGCGTCGCACTGGCGGCCGACGGAGAGGGCCAGTGCCTGGTGACCAGGCTCACCGGCGAGCTTGGCGTGGCGAACGGAGGATTCGGCAGCTACCTCGCCGCGCAGGGCGACGAACTCTTCGTCGCCAGCCTGAAGAGCGAGACGACGCGCGCGCATCCCGGCAGCATCTACGCCATGCGGCGCGAGGGACGGCACTGGTACCGCGAGGCCGAGATCGTCGCGCCGGACGAGGTCGTGCGCTTCTCTGGGATCGGCCTCACCGTCGAGGGCGACACGCTAGTCGCGGGCGGCTGCTTGAGGCCCAGTGGGCAGCGATCGAGGGCGATCGTCCGCCTCGAGAGGCGGGTTCTGGCCGGGCCCAGCGAGATCGCGGCAACGCTCGTAGCTCAAACGATCACGTCCTGGTTAGGATCAGAGCGAGAACGATGATCACCAAGTACATCGAGAAGGCGCTGCAGAAGGCCAACTACGAAGCCCTCGAAGATGGCTCTTTCTGCGCAACCGTCCCGGGCCTGCGCGGGGTGATTGCGCTCGGCTGCGGCGTGGAGGAGTGTCGCCAAGACCTGGCCGAAGTCGTCGAGGAATGGGTCCTCGTGCGCGTCGCGCGGGGCTTGAGCGTGCCCAAGCTCGATGGTGTCGTGGTGAGAGTCAAGCGAGCCGGCTGAAGCGGCTCGCGAGTCTGGGCCTTCCTATACACCTGGGGCCGCACGGCATATCCCATCGGCCATGCCGCGATTCGGTCCCATCCATCGACGAGAGCTCATCGCGACCCTCCGCAGCCTGGGCTTCACGGGCCCCTACTCGGGCGGCAAGCACGAGTTCATGCAGCGACGCAGTCTCGTGTTGACGATCCCCAACCCGCATCGCGGAGACATCGGTCCGGAGCTCCTGAGCCGCATCCTGCGCCAGGCAGGGATCTCGCGTAAGGAGTGGGAGCAGGTGTAGTTCACCCGCCTGCACTCGCGGCGTGGCGGACCTCAGGGCCGGTAGAGCGTATGCACGAGCAAGAGCTCGCCGCCTGCCGGCTCGAAGTGGTGGTAGCCGCACGAGGCCGGCACCAGCCACACGTCGCCGGGCGCGAGCGCGTGTTCTTCCTCGCCCCAGCGCAGGCGGCCCTCGCCCTCGAGCACAGCGTAGAGGTTGAACTGCGACTGGGTCGAGCGCCGCACGGGCTTCGTGAGGCGCAGCGCGTTCATGCCGAAGTGCTTGCAGCGCGCGAGATGCGCCACGGAGAGTTCGCCCTCCGGGAACCAGAGCGGCCGGATCGGCCCGCGCTCGGGCTCACCGAAGCGGATGCACTGGAGCGCTTGGGCCACGTGCGTCTCGCGCCCGCTGCGGCCCCAGTCCCACAGGCGATAGGTCGTGTCGGAATTCTGCTGTACCTCGAGAATCGTCACGCCCGCGCTGATCGCGTGCACCGTGCCGCCGGGGACCATCAGGCAGTCGCCGGGCTTCACCTCCCAGGCGAGCAGCGCCTCGAGCACGCCCGGTCCGTCGGCCACGCGCTCGAAGTCGCGCGCCGTGACCTCGGGGCGAAGACCGGCGTAGACCACGCTCCCCGGCTGCGCAGCGACGATGTACCAGGCCTCGCTCTTTGCTTCGGCGCCGGGATCGAGAGTGACAGAGATGCGCGCGGCAGACTCGTCGTCCGGGTGGACCTGCACGCTCAGGTTCTCGGCCGCATCGATGTACTTGACGAGCAGCGGGAAGCACCCGCCCTTGCCGGCCGGGACGTTGCCGAGCAGGTCCTTCCCGTGGCGCTTCATCAGCTCGCGCAGCGACAAGCCCTTCAGGCCGCCGGTGGCGACGAGCGAGTTCTCGCCCGCGCGATCCACGACCTCCCAGGTCTCGCCGATCTTGCCCGGCGGCAGCGCGAAGCCGGGACGCCGCTCGAGCGCACGCCCACCCCAGACCTTCGTCAAGAAGTGGCGTTCGAAGCGCAGCGGCTCGAGGCGTGAGACGTCGTAGTCAGCAGGGCGCGGGTCCAATGCGGAAAGTGCTTTCGGTCGGCGAAGCGCGCCCACCTTAGCGCGCGGGGAAAGACGAGCGACAGCCTCCCTTCCAGCGACGCGCGCGCTACCCAAGCCGTACCGGGCGCGCGCGAACCGTCGTCGGACCGCTCGCTAGGCTCGGCGCGGAGGCTCCCCATGATCACTCCCATTCGTTTTCGCCTGGCCCTCTCGCGGCGCGAGTTCACCCAGCTCGCGCTGCTCTTCCCGTGGTTCCCGTCTGCGCCTCAGGCGCCCGCGAACGGGCGCAGGGTCCAGACGAGCTCGGATGGCGAGCCGCACTTCGTCGATCCGCCGGGCGAGATCCCCTCGTCCCTGCAACGGCGCGTCGAGGAGCTCGGCGCCGCGCTCGCGGCCGGCACGACGAGCACGAACGACGTGCTCCCCGATCCGGCGTCGAACGAGCTGCGCCCCTATCCGCTCTTCCGCGAGACGATCGCGAAG
>JABFRZ010000537.1 GCA_013140785.1 Planctomycetota bacterium
GCCGACGAGGCCTTCGCTCAGGCCCCCGACTGGCGGGCCGCCGTCGAAGTCGTCCGTGCCTGGGTCGCAGGCCGCGGCGGTGAAGTCGACGAGGAGCTCGAGCGCCTCCACGACGCGTGCGCGGAGCTGCGCGCGCTTTCCGGCGCCGATCCCACGCTCATGCGCCGCTTCGCGGGCGTCTTCGACGACGTCGAAGCAAGCCGGTAGCGATCACGGAGCCGGGTGCCCACGGGCCAGGCTGGTGGCGCCGGGCAGTTGCCCTGCCTCTGCGCGGCGCTCCCTTCCCGCGCGGTCGAGGCTTCGCTCTCCCGGATCACACCGACTCCTCGAGGCCCTGCAAGCAGCTCTCGATGGAGCCGAGTGGATCCGCAGCCTGAGTCCAGGTCCACTGGAAGACGGCCGAGAAAGGGGACACATGGACGAGCGCACGGGATTCCTGAAGCGGCACGGATTCGTCGTCGCGGCGGTGGCGCTGCCGATCCTGGTGGTCGTCGCCTTTGCCTTGGTGCGCCTCGTGCCGCGACTCCTCGTCGAGGATCCGCGCTACGACCTCGTCTACAGCGCGGTGACGGACTACTCCGGCACTCCGAGCCATTTCCATTGCGTGATCGCGGCCGTCGACGGAAGAGTGCGCGTGCGCTGGACGCAGTCCGAGCAAGAGGTGTACGGTTCGACGCAGCGCGTGTACCGCCTGAGTCCGGCCAGCGGTGAGATGCGCGAGATCCCCGTGCCGGAGGCCGGAGACCTTCAGACGCCCGGGGGCACCCAGGACTTCACCCTGGGCGGGCTCGAGGACGTTCGCCTCGACACCAGCCCACGGGCACCCGACGGATACGAGTACGAGTTCTCGTACCCGGGTGCCAACGGACTGTTCGGCGGCTTCTTCTACCAGGGTGGGCGCGGCCCGCGCAGCACGATCACGAAGAAGGGCCGCGTCATCGTCCTGCCGCGCGCGAACCAGGGTCCGTACGGCTATGAGTCGGTGACGTTCCTCGGCTGGGCGATCCCGATCGAAGGTCAGTGATGAGCGCGCGCGACGAGGCCTTGGCCCAGATCGCCGCGCTGGCCGAGCAGCACGGATTGACCCACAAGGACGTGCGTCGAGCGCTGGAGGCGCGCCACACCGTAGCGCAGGCGCCCAGGCACGGCGCGATCGGACGGCTGTTCGCCACCATCGGAGGCACGCTCGTGATCGCGGGCCTGGGCGTGTTCCTCAGCACGATCTGGGACGACCTCAACGCGCTCGAGCGCATCGTCATGACGCTCGGATCGGGCCTGGCCGCGCTCGTGCTCTCGTACCTGGCGAGCCTCTCGGTCGAACGCCAGCGACTGGTCACGCCGTTGTTCCTGATCGCGGCCCTGATCGAGCCGGCCGGCATTGTCGTGGCCCTGCGCGAGTTCTCGACCGGCGGCCACGAGCTGCTGGGAGGCTTCGCCGTGTCGGCCACGATGGCGTTGCAGTGCGTCCTGTTCTTCGCTCGCCTGCGGCGCGGCTCGATGCTCTTCTGCGCGCTGCTCTTCGGCGGCTTGGCCCTGTCCTCGGCCCTGGCCCTGATCGGCCTCGACGAGGAGCTCAACGCCCTCGTCGTCGGCACGTCGTACCTGCTGATCACGATGGCCCTCGCGCGCAGCGAGCATGAGCCGCTCACCCCCTTCTGGTTCTTCGTCTCGTCAGCCCTGATCCTGAGCGCTTGGTTCGGCCTGGTCCACGGCACCCTGGGCGAGATCACCGAGGTCGCCCTCGTGGCCGGCTGCGTCTACCTGAGCACGATCCTGCGTAGCCGCACCCTGCTGGCAACGGGCACGATCGGCCTCCTGACCTACATCGGCTACTTCTCGAGCCGCCACTTCGCCGACTCGATCGGCTGGCCCCTGCTGCTCGTCTTCCTCGGCGCCCTGATGATGGCCCTCGGCACGGTAGCGGTGCGCATCCACCGCCGTTACATCAGGCCCCGCGTCTGAGTCCCACGCTCGCCCCCACCGCGGCGACGCGAAGCCAGCTCGAGTAGGACCCCGAGCCGTTCCTCTCATTCAGGAGGTCGGCGGCCGGCGCGCTGGTGGACGCCGCACGGAGCGGGGCCGCAAGGAACCGTCTCCGCCTCGCCCTCGAGCACGCGAGCAGAGGCTCCTGACGGTGTGTCCCGCGGGATCCCGCTGCGAAAATTCTCCTTGGAGCGGCTGAAGGGATTTGAACCCTCGACATCCACCTTGGCAAGGTGGCGCTCTACCACTGAGCTACAGCCGCGTTGGATCGCGGATGAACCGCGATCGAGGGCCGCAGAGGGTAGGAGCGGGAGGCGCGCGGTGCAAGTCGGCAGGTCAGCTCTCGGGGGAAGCCCCCAGGAGCTCGACGAGCCAGGCTCCGGCGGCCGAAACGGCGCGTTCCAGCGCGATCCCGTTGGCGAGCTGGGCGGCCAAGGCGGTGCCGAAGCGACAGCCCGAGCCGTGGAGCCGCGCCCCGAAGAGGCGCCGGTGCTCGAGCCAGACAGGCGCCGCGCCACGCTGCAGGACGAGATCGGCCACGGGAACATCGCCGGAGTGACCGCCCTTGAGCACCACCGCGCGCGCACCCCGCTCGAGCAGGATCTCGGCGGCGCGAACGCGCTCGGCGCGATGGAACGCGAGCCTCTCGAGCTCGAGACCGGCCAGTCGCGCGGCCTCGGGCACGTTCGGGGTCAGGATCACGTCGCGCGGCAGGAGCTCGGCCAGCAAGGCCTCGATCCCCTCGTCGTCGAGCAGGACCTCGCCGCCCGAGGCAGAGAGCACGGGATCGACCACGACAGGCACGGCGCGCGCACGGGTGATCTCGTCGATCAGGCCCGCGAGCGCGCGCACGGCAGCGGCGCTCGGTAGGAGCCCGCTCTTCAGCGCGCCGATCGGGAGGGCGAGCGCATAGCGTGCCTCCTCCAGCCAGTCGGTGGTCGCGCGCGGCTCGACCGAGCGCACGCGCTCGCCGTCCTGGTCGGTCCAGGCGCTCACGACGCACTCGGCCTCGACCCCAAAGTGCGCGGCCGCCTCGCGATCGGCATCGACACCGGCTCCGCCACGCCAGCCACCCCGGTAGGACGGATCGTGGCCGGCAACGACCAGGATGCGCTTCACGAGACCTGCGTCAGGCGCACGCCGCGCGCGCCGGTGCGCTCGCTGGGATCGATGCGTTCGAGCGCGCGCCCGCGCAGACGCCGCTCTAGGCGTTGCAGCTCGCGCCAGTCGTCGCTCGCGAGCGGCACCTGTCCGCCCGCGACCGTGCCGCGGCCGCCGAAGGAGCCGTCCTTGCCGAGCACGTGCTCGAGCAGCGGATAGGCCTCGGGGCCGTCGGTGCGCAGCGAGAGGTGATAGGTCGAGCCCACCGCGCCGCCCACCAGCGACCAACGGCACTGCTCCATGCGCCGGAAGAAGTCGGCCATCTCGGCCACCGACTCGGGGTGCGTGACGCGCCCGAGGAAGCCCAGCACCGCGGGACCGTAGCGGCGCGCGCGCGACAGCGAGCGGTAGAGGTCGCGGTAGTACACGGCCGGCAGTGTCGGGCGCTGGATGCGCGCGAGCTT
>JABFRZ010000234.1 GCA_013140785.1 Planctomycetota bacterium
CCTCGGGGTCCAAACCCGCGCCGAAGCCCCCGAGGGGTGCACCGCTCGGTGGGGTGGACGCGCGCGGGGCGCGCTGGGGCTCGCTCCGTTCCCGGCGCGGCTCGGGGCTCTCGCTCCCACCCCGCTCTTCGCGCGAGCGTTCCCGGTTCTCGGGCGCGCGATGCCCGTCGGGACGCGCATCCGAGCGCTCGTCGCGGCGCCCGACACGTCTCTCCTGTCTCTCGGGTCTCTCGTCGGGACGCCCCCCGCTCTGCTCAGGGGGACGCTCTGCGGCGAAAGCCGGCGGGGCCTGCGGCTCACGCGGCTCACGAGGCTCGCGCCCGCGAACTTCTCGGCCCTCGTTCCCCTGGGCAGGGCGACCATGGTGCTGCTCGGGGTGACGTTGCTCGGAGTGACCGCCCGAACTTCCCCCGCGTTCGTCGGGCCTGGCCGGAGCAAAGGAGCTCTCGCGCGTCGCGGCGGCCGCATTGCGGGGCTCGTCATATGCCGGCGCGCGCGCGACGCGCTCCTGCTGCTGGCCGCGATCGCGACCGCCCCGTCCGCGACCACCTCGGCCGCCTCGGCCACCACCCTGTCCGCGGCCACCTCCGCGCCCATGCCCGTGGGTTTGTCCCCCGTGGCTTTGTCCGTGACCTTGGCGTTCGTGCCCGTGCTCGCGTTGCTCGCGCGGCGCATCGAAGCGGCGTTCCACCGGATCGGTGCCGTCGTGGTAAGTGCCCTCGACCTCGATCAGGTTCGTGGGCACCTCTTCGGCCAGCCACAAAGCCACGCGGTCGTAGAAGCTGATGCCCTCTTCCCAGGCGTCGAGCGCGTGGATCACGAGCACCGCGTAGTCCCGCGCGGCGCGGCGGCCGGACTCGCACGCGTCATCCTTGGTGAGCGCGAGATGCAAGAAGCGGCGGCGGCCGCCGCGCAGCCCGAAGCGACGTGCGCGCTCGAGCTCTTGCTCGGGTACCGCCACGTACAGGAACTCGGGCGGCTTGGCGGACGGCCCGGGCTCGACCGGGATCGAGTGTCCGTACAGCGCGCGGATGCGGTCGTCCTGGATCTCATAGCGCGGGCGGTCGCCCGAGCTCACGGCTTCGCGAACGTCCTCTTCCTCGACGGGCTCGCCGAGGCGCTCATTGAGCGCATGCACGACATCGTCGAGGTCGGAGAACCCGTGCGAGTCCAGCTCGAGGTCGAAGGTCTCCGGCTGGTGGCGGAGCATGAAAGCGAGCGAGCGAGTGATGCGCTCGATCAGCGCGAGATCGGTCATCGGCGGCTAAGGTTCGATAGGGTTTCAGCGGGGGCGACAGTCGTTCGGGAGCATGGAAGTACCCCCTCGACGCCCGAGATTCTAGTCCCTAGCCATCCTGCTGAAAAAGTCCTTGCTGGCGCACCGCGCGCTTCGCCGGTACGTCGTCACGTGGGTCGAGCCGTGCTCAGCGGCCAGGAAGGGCCCTTCCGCCAGGATCCGCTTCGAATCGATCCGCAGGCTCATTCGATGTGCCTTCGGCGCATCGGGGCCAACCCTCCTTCGCTTTCCCAACCTTCCCAGGAGCGCTCTAGCTCTCCGAGGCTGCGGCGATTCCGGACGATCTGGCGAACCTGAGCGCTTGTTCCAGGGCTAGCAGCCCGTGGTGAAAGTCGCGTAGCGAGGCGAAGCGTGCGTTCGCGCCGCAAGGAGAGCGACAGAGCGACGGCGGAAGCGGCCTCTGTGGCCGCTGAGCACGGCGCGACGAGCTCGACGCCGCAGCGCGAACGCACGCGAAGCCGCAGTAGCGACTTTCACCACGGGCTGCTAGCGCGCGATCTCGAGCGGCGGCAGGTCCATCTCGGCGGGCACCGGCACGCCGAGCAGGGCGAGGGCCGTCGGCGCGATCTGCAGCGCGCGCACTCCCTCGGGGGGGATGGTGACCTTCTTGTTCGAGAAGAACACGCCACGCACCTCGCTCAGCGCCATCGAGACGTGGTCGCCCGACCAGTTCGAGTCGTTGTCGCTGCAGATCGGACCGGGCTTGGTCACGCCGTCGGCGTCCACGGTGGAGAGCCCGCCCGTCGCCAATGACCAACCCACGCGATAGGGCGGGAAGAAGCCCGGCAGGAGGTCGGCCTCGAGCCCGATGTGCTGCCCATCGTGGATGTCGCGCAGGATGTAGACCTCCTTGCAGATCCGCGTATTGTCGGCGGGGTCGCGCGCTTCGAGCAGCTTGGCGCGGATCTCTTCCATCAGTGGGCGCGCGTCGTCGCGCGAAACGATGCCGGCCGGCTCGCGGCCCTCCAAGTTCAAATAGATGAAGCCGAGGCCGAGGGCGTAGGCGCGGGTCTTGCTCCAGTCCACGAAGGCCAGCCCATCGCGGTGCTTCTTCTCGAAGTCGGCCCTGAGCGCGAGATAGCCGTTCTCGAGCAGCCAGTTGTTCACGTGCACCTGGCGCCGGAAGCTCTGGAAGCCGTGGTCCGAAATCACCATCAGCGTGTCCTCGGGGCGCAGCTTCGCCAGCACGTCGCCGATGATGCGGTCCATCTGGCAGTAGATCGCGGGGATGGCCTGTGCGAGCTGGATGCGCTCGCCGAAGAAGGTCATCTGGCGCGCCGCGGCCGCCGCGTCGTACAGCGGGTGCGTCGAGTCGTAGTACTGGTAGGTCATGTGCTGCACGCGGTCGGTCGTGCTGAAAACGCTCATCAGGCAGCGCCAATCGTCCTTGACCAGGCGTTGCTGGGTGAGCGTCTCGCGCCAGCGCTCGGTGAACTCGACGTCCTCGAGCAGGGTCTCGGCGTCGATCTTCTGGTCCTTGAACGGCATCGTCAGCGTCGGCCAACCGTAGGTCTCGTACAGGCCGCATTCGGAAGCCAGCTCGGCCGCGAACCCGTGCGGGCTCGAGATCGGCTGCCAGTAGGGCGGGTTGCGCGGATCGATGTCGAGCACGTTGACCAGCAGCTCGAAATGCGGCTGCAGCTGGATCAGCTTCACGCGCGTGATCGCGTGCACCTTCACCAGCCAATTGAGCTCGAAGGTGAGCTCGTAGAACCCCGACCACTGGCCTGGCGCCAGAGTCTGTTCCTGGCCACCGAGCGCCACGCGCGCCTTGTCGCTTTCGAGGTGGATCAAGAGCTCGGCCCACAGGTTCTCCTTCTTGACCTGCGCCAGGCGCTGGTCGAGCTCGGACCTCTTCGTCAGGAGCTCCGCGCCCCCGCCACCGGCCTCTTGCGCCCCGACGAGCGCCTCCTTCTCGGCCAGGAGCTCTTGCTCGAGCGCGAAGTTCTTCGGCCCCAGCACCTTGGCGCGGATAACGCCGCCCTCGTCGTCCACGCGGTAGACGGTGCCGGCCGTGGTGGTGCTCTTGCCCTCGCGGCTGAACTGCGCCGGATCGGTGGTGTAGATCGACCATTGCCCGAGCTCGTTGCGCGCGTCCGGCAGGCCGAGCCCGTGCAGGACCTTGGCGCCGGAGGTCGTGGGCGCGTCGAAGGACTGGGCTGCGTCGAGCACGACGCACGGGACCCCGGCGCGCGCGGCGTAGTCCCAGAAGCTCTCGACCTGGTTGACGTTGCCTGTGTGCGGATAGGTC
>JABFRZ010000404.1 GCA_013140785.1 Planctomycetota bacterium
CCTTCGAGCGTCGCCGCCAGCGCCTCGAGCGTCTCGAAGCGGCTCATGCGGTCGGCGCGCGAACGCAGCTCGCCCGGCATCTGCGCGCCGCGCAAGAGCAGCTCGGCGATCACCGCCAGCTCGCCGGGCGTGAGCTGCCACACCGCGCCGGCCGCGTGCTTGTAACGCTCGGTGCGCGAGCCGCTCGCGTGCGAGGCCCCGACCAATGACTTCCGCCGCAGGCGCTCGATCCCCGCCACGATCTCCGAGTCCGAGAGCTCCAGCACCGGGTCGCGATTCGACTTCTGGTTGCAGCCCGAGGAGAGCGCGTTGAGCGACAGCGGGTACTGATCCGGAGTGGTGGTCTCCTTCTCGATCAGCACCCCGAGGATACGGGCTTCGAGCGCGTCGAGTTCGAGGGCGGGCATGGTGTCGGGGACGGCTGGGCTGGGCCAATCTACCAAGGGGCTCCGCGATCTGGACGGGTCGGAGGCTCGCGCGCTCAGGCCCGCTTCAGACCCGACAGCCAGATCTCGAGGAGCTTGGCATGGGCAGGGATCCGGCTCACGACCTCGGCGGCGAGCTTCTCGTTGTAGGTATGCACGATCAAGTTGCGGTCGCGCAGCAGGAACAAGATCTCCTCGGCCTGCTCGGCACTCAGGCCGCCGACCGCCAGCGTCGAACGCAGGCTCTCGCGCGGCGAGCCAACTTCGATCTCGTGCTCTTCCTGGAGGTGACGCTGGACAGCCTTCCAAATGGCCTCGGTGGCGAGCATGAAACGCAGGAGCAGGGCATCGCGCTGCACGATCGAGGGCTGGCGCAGCGCTGTCAGCTCCTGCAAGGCAGCGAGCGCCTTCTTGGCCTGGTCTATGCGCTCTTGGAAGCGATCCACCGGATGCCCTCGCGTAATGCCTTGGCTCGGAACTCCTCGCCTGCACTGCGCAGGTCCACCACCTCCACCTTCACGGGCACCGTGCTTTCGTCGAATTGCTCGTCCAGGCGTGCGAGCACGCTGGGTCTCAGCTCGCCTCTCGGATCGAGAGCGAGGTCGATGTCACTGGCTTCCTTTGCCTCTCCCCGAGCGCGCGATCCAAAGAGGTACAAATCGACGTCGTAGGGCGCGAGCACCTCCGTCGCGATGGCCCGCACTTGCTCCAGCCAGCGCCTCTCGGTCTCGGGATCGGCTCGTCGGATGGCTCGCATGACAGCTCCGAGGATACGCTGATCCAGGGGGCAGGCAAACCGAGGACTCCGCAAGGCGAGGACGAAAATCGCCGCCTGAGCCCCTCGGTCCAACGGCGCGGCTCAGTTTGCTGGAACGAGGCGCAGGTGCTTCTCCAGGAACGCGAGGTACGCCTCCGAGGCGCGGATGCGGTTCTCCTTGTTGCGGAAGCCGTGGCCCTCGTCGGGGAAGAGCACATACTCGACCGCGACGCCGTTCGCCTTCACCGCCGCCACGATCTCTTGGCTCTCGGCCTCGAGCACGCGCGGGTCGTTCTTGCCCTGGACGACGAGCAAGGGCTTGGTGATGTTCTTCGCGTGGATCAGGGGTGAGCGCTGCTCGAGGCTGGCGCGGTCGGTTGCGGGGTCGCCGAGCTCGGCGAAGAGCCCGTCGCGGGCTTCGGCCCACCAGGCCGGGATGTTCTCCAGCGTGCGGATCCAATTGGTGACGCCGAAGATATCGAGGCCAGCGTCGAACTCGTCGGGCGCGAAGGCCAGCGCCGCGCACACCATGTAGCCGCCGTAGCTGCCGCCCATGATGGCGACGCGCTCGCCGTCCACCCAGTCGAGCGACTCGAGGTAGCGCCGTCCGAAGATGCAGTCCTTCAGGTCCACGTCGCCGTGCTTCCGGTCGTCGAGGTGGAAGAAGGTCTTGCCATAGCCCGAGCTGCCGCGGTTGTTCACGGCCAGCACCGCGTAGCCGTGGTTCACGAGGTGCTGGATCATCGGGTTGTAGCCGCGCCGGCTCTGTCCGCCGGGCCCGCCGTGGACCCACACGATCGCGGGCGCGCGCTGCGTGCTCGCGGCGCCGCGGGGCTGGTAGAGCAGCGCCGGGACCGCGAGCCCGTCGAAGCTCGGGTAGCGCACGACCTCGGCCTCGACCAAGTGGCTTTCCGCGATCGCGGGGTTGAGCGCGTCGGTCAGGCGCTCGTGCGCGCCGCTCGCGAGATCGAGCAGGTACAGGTTCGAGGGCGAGGCGTCGCCGTTGACGTAGCACGCCAGGCGCTTGCCGCCCTGCTCGAACGAGACGCCGGTAATGTCGCCGGCCGGCAGCTTCGGCAGGACCACCTCGCGCCCGCTCTCGGCCTCGAACACGCGCACGATCGTGCGTGCGTCCGCGTTGACCGCGGTCGTGAACCAGTGGCCGTCCTCGGAGAAGCGGTAGCCGGCCACGTCCCAGTCGGCCGCGAATACGGGCGCATGCTTCCTTGCCGCGAGGTCGTAGGACCACACCGAATCGAATTCGCTGCTCTCGTTGGTGGTGTAGTAGAGCCTCGAGCCGTCCGGCGCGAAGTCGGCGAAGGCGTGCAGGACGCGCCCGTGGTGCGGCGTGACGTGCAGGCGTTCACCGGGCTCGGCGGTGGCGGCCAGGTAGAGGTCGCTGTCGGCGTTGTTGGTCGTCTTGGTGAGCGCCACCCAGACGCCGTCGCGCGTGACCCCGGACAGGTCGAAGCCGCCCGGGTTCTGGAACAGGAGCTCGCGCTGGTAGCCAGGCGCGATCTCGCGCGTCGAGGCGGCCTCGATCGGGCGCGGCCCGAAGTGATAGCGGTAGAGGTCGAAGAACTGCGGGTCGCGCTCGTTCGTGAGCACGAAGAACGAACGCTCGTCGGCGCACCAGCCCAGGAACTGCGCCTTCAGGTTGTTGCCCGGAGTCAAGTCGTGCTCCTCGCCGCTCTCGTGGCGCACGTACACGTGGTGGAGCTCGTTGCCGCCCTGGTCAGCCGTGAACAGGAAGCGCCGGTCGTCCGGGAACCAGGCGATCGAACTGATCGCGTTGCTGGAGGAATGCGTGAGCTGCGCCAGCTCGCCCGTGGCGATGTCCAGCTCGTAGGCGTTGAAGATGCCGCTCTTGTCGCTGGTCACCAGCAGGCTCCGGCCGTCGTGTGCGAACGACGCGCCGGCGTAGGACGTGCTGGCGAAGAAGGTGTGCGCGTCGTGGCGCGGGACGCTCCCGCCCGAGCCCGACAACGCGGCGCAGGCGGGCAGCCAAGGAAGGAACGCGAGGAGAAGGAGCGTGCGGCGGTTCGAGAGCATGAGTTGGAGTCTCCAGGGACGGGCCCAGTCTCAGGGTTGCGCGGGGAATTGGCCAGCGCCGTCCGGTGAGGCGGCGCTTAGCGCGCAACTTTTCGCGTTTCTTCCGAGCCCGTTTGGAAGCCGGTGAGTCTTGGGGGCGTGGTCAGTGAATCACGATCGGGGCGCCGGAAGGCGGCGGCGGTCACGCTCGCCGGTCTGGCGGCGCTCGCCTGGACCTGGAGGGCGGAGCCCGCGGGCGCGGCGTTCGTCCCGCGGCCGCTCGCGCGCGAACTGCGCGATCTGGCCGTGGACTGTCTCGCCGTTGGGACCGTTCAGCCGGCGCTGTCCGCCCTGTCCGAGGCCGAGTTCGCGGCGATCGTCGAGATTCTCGGCCGACTGATCAGTGCCTACGGAAGCTGCGACTACGAGTCGTTCCTGGCCTTGCGCGCGGGGGACCTGGAGAGCGCCTCGGAGCGGCGCGCGGGCGACTTGGAGAGGCTGCGCGAATTCGGCCGCGAGCTCGCGCTCTCTCCCGAGCAGATGCGCGGGGACTGGGTCGCGACCCTTGGCGCTTTCTGGAGCGTCTACTACGAGCGCCCGGCCGTCGCGCGCTTCCTGCCCGAGCACACCCTCGTCGAGCTGCACGCGGAGGGTCTGGGCGCACGCTCGCTCGAGAGTTGGAGACAGAGCTTCGTGGCGCTGCGCGATCGTCTGCCCGGCTCGTGGATCCAGCACGATCTCTGCCTGCCGCACCGGCGCAGCATCGAGCAGGTCGCGCGCGACTGCGGTCCGCTGCGCTGGCTCGACCTCGAGCTCCACTTCGAGACCTTCGCGGGTCTCGGTGCGCGCCTCCTGGCGCGCTTCGTCTGGGACGGTGTCCTCCGTGAATGGTTCCTCCAGGACGCTGCCTCGGTTTACGCAACCGGTGATCGTTCCCAGCGACACCTGATCCTTTGACCCGTTTCACTGACTACGACGTGACCCACTGACCACGAGGAGTACCCATGAAGAAGCATCCTGTTCGGGCGGTTGGACTGACACTCGTGCTGGCGCTGATGCCCGCGTTGCTCGGCGCGCAGAGGATCGGGCCTCGCGGCGATCCGCCCCCGTTTGGGGGCTGGTGCCAAGGGGCGGGGATCGTGTGTCTGTTTGGCAGCGCGGCGCCGTGCACGGTGACGTGCTTGACCGGCCGTCCCCAGTGCAGGGGCGCCACATGCGTGCTCGGCTTCCCCACTCCGCCTTCGTGCACCTGCGTCTGACATGCCGGGTCTCGCGATTGGATGGGGCCACCGCCGGGAGGTTGCCCCATGACCTGGAGCCCGGATTTGCGGTTGGAAAGCAGGACTGCTCGGTCACTCCTCTTGTTGGCCCTGGTGATTGGGGCCGCGGGAGTGGCCGCGTGGCTCCTGGGGCGCGACGGGCGCGGCCTCGTTGGAATCCTGGTCGCGGAACCGGAGGCGAGAGCCGGGCCTGAGCGCTGGGCGGTTCCGCTGCTGCCCGCGCAGGCGGCGAGTCCGAGTCGCCAGAGCGTGGAGGGCGCGGAGCCGCTCTCGATGGAGCTCGAGCCCGCGCACGCGAGTTTGCCGGGCTCGAGCGTGTCCGCGCGGTTCGTGGACGTGCATGGGGCTCCCATCGCTCAGGTGGAGTTGAGGGTTGCGCACCACTCCGAGGTCACGGCGCGGAGCGGCCCGGACGGCGTCGCAGAGCTGAGGCTCGACCCGGATTCTCGGGCGCGGCTTCCGGGGACGGTCGTGTTCGAGGCACGGGGCCTGGGCTTCGCCCGCGATCAGCGCAGTGCCACGGTGCGGTTGAACGAGCGACTCCTGCTCGGCGACTGGGTGCTGGTGCTCGGGGGAAGCGTCTCGGGGTGGGTCGTCGATGTCGATGGACGCGGCGTCACGGAGGCGCAGGTGGCTTGCCTTCGAGAGGGCTTGGAGACGGACTGGCAGGCGAGGCGGCGCGACACGCTCGCAGGTCTTGCGCGGCCCGGGGCGCGCGCCCTCATCGAGCCAGACGGCTCGTTCCTGCTCGAGGACGTGCCGGCAGGCTCGATCCGGCTCGTGGCGGTGTGCGAGGAGCGGCCCGCGGGTGTGTCCGAGCCCCTGGACGTGCCGGCTGGCGAACTCGTTGGCGACGTGACGATCGTGATGGGGGCTGCGGACGGGGGCACGTCGATCGCCGGGCTCGTGCTCGACCCGGATGGACGTGTCGTCCCGTACGCGGAGGTGAGGATCGCGAGCGAAGGAACGTCCTACTCGATCTCCGCCGGCGAGAACGGGCGCTTCCGCGTCCAGCTCGGGCACGAGAAGCCGTGCGAGGTAACGGCCTTCGACCCGGAGCGAAGCCATCGCGAGGCGACCCTCCAGGGCATCGCCCCCGGCACGACGGATCTCGTGCTGCGGCTGGTGCCCGCGCCGGAATTCGAGCTCCTCGTGCTCTCGCGAGAAGGCGCGCCCATCGAGCGCTATGCCGTGGCCACGATCTCGGCGCGGACCTCGGAGGTGCTGGCCATGCAGCTCGAGGCGGAGCGCTCCGAGGGGCGCTGCGCGGTCAGCGTCCCCGCCCAACAGTTCTCCGTCGAGGTGCGCGCGAATGGCTGGATGGCGGTGCGCCTCGGTCCGTTCTCGGCCGAGACTCCGCCGCCGCGTCTGGAGTGTCGGCTCGCTCCGGCCGGAGGCGTGCACGGCGTCGTCGAGGCCGAAGGGAGCCCGGTTCCGGGTGCCTGGGTCGCGCTGTACGAGGAGCTGGGCACGCGCGAGACCTACAACGGCTTCCCGCTGCGCACGTCCAAGGAGCCCGCGCTCGAGAGCGAGAGCGACACGGACGGGCGCTTCTCACTCTCGGTCGAGCGGGCTGGGACCTACTACCTGCGCGCAGAGGTCGAGGGTTACGCGTGCGCCGAACTCGGGCCGCTCGCGCTCACTCCGGACGGGCTGCGCGAGGAGCGCATCGAGCTCGGGCGCGGCGGGTCGATCGCGGTGAGCGTGCGCTCGTCGAGCGGAGCGCTCATCGAAGCCGTAGGCAAGCTGGTCGCGATCTCGCGTGGCGATGGATTCGCTCGCACGCAGCGCACCGACGAGGCGGGCCGCACGATCTTCGTGGGCCTCACGCCCGGCTCCTGGCAGGTCGCGCTCTCGGAGAGCGAGATCGACCCGCGTGAGGGCGCGCTCTACTCGAGCACGAAGACTGCCGGCCCGATCCCCTCCAACTGCCGCGTATTCGAACAAGAGACCACACACCTCGACCTGCTGCTCGAGCAAGAACTCGAGGGCGAGTGCCAGCTCACCGGCCGCCTGGAGATCGATGGCCGGCCGGCCGAGGGCTGGCTCGCAGCGCTCGACCAGGAGCGCGAGACGCTGCACGAGCCGCGCGGGCTGAGCGAGCCCGGCTTCTTTCGCTTGGCGGTGGACGAGCCGGGCTCCTATCGCCTGAACCTGCGCACGGACACAGCCGACCCCGGTGCCATGCTCGTGATCCTCGATCCGGTCGAGCTGGTAGCGGGGAACCAGTTCTGGTCGCTCGAGTTCGACACGGGCGCGCTCGAGGGCACGCTCCCGAGCTCCGGCGCGGCCGAGGCGCTCGTCTTCTACCGCTGGCAGCGCGGCGCGCTCGCGTGCCTCGCTCCGCTCGTCCCCGACGCCGAGGGCCGCTTCCGCTGCGTGCGCGTGCCCGCCGGCCGAGGCGCGCTCGTGCGTTACGACCCCACGCGCCCCCTGGAGGAGCAGACGCCCGTGGTCTTGCGCGAACTCGTCATCGAGGCGGGTCAGACGCTCACCGTGTCGCTCGCTCGTTAGCCGAAGTCTTGCACCTGCCGACGAGTCCCGGGACTCGCCCACGGAATACACTCGTCGTCGAGAAAGGCGGGAGACGCCGCGAACGCCCGCCACGCGCCCCGCCCGCGCCGTCGCGGCGCGCATCACCCCGCAAGCAAGGCCATGCTCACAATTCTCAGCGCCCTCTCGGTCCTCCTCCAAGCACCCGGGGCCGCCGTACCCGCGCCGGCCAGGCCCTGGACGATCCTCGTCTACGGCGGCGCCGACAACAACGCGGACGGACCGATCCTCGAGTTCCTCGAGCAGGTGCGCAAGGCGATCGACGACGACCCTGGCATCGCGCTCCTGCTCTTGCTCGACCGCAGCGAGAAGTTCTCGGACGATGCCAGCCTCCTGGGCGAGGACTTCACCGGCGCGCGCCTCTACCGCCTGCGCAAGGACTCGGCCGAGCGGCTTGCGGGCGGCGCGGAGTTTCCCGAGCTCACCCTGGGCGAGGACGCCGAGCTCGACACGGCCGACGCCGACAACGTGCGCCGCTTCATCGCCTGGGGCAAGGCGCACTACCCGGCGCAGCGCACGGGCCTGATGATCTACAGCCACGCCAGCGGCGGTACGATGTGCCCGGACGAGGAGAGCGGGCGCGACATGGGTATTCCCGAGCTCTCGCAACGCTCGAGCGAGAAGGAGTCGCTCGACTTCCTGGCGCTCGAGCTGTGCAACATGGGCGGGATCGAGATCAGCTACCAGTGGCGCCCCGAACCCGGACGATTCGGCGCGGACGTGCTGCTCGCGATCCCGAATGCCGGCCCGCCGCTCGACTGGGACCGCGCCTTCGCGCGCATCCGCTCGAAGGGCCACGGAGAGAGCCCGCTGGCGGGCCCGTATCTCGATCCGGCGACGATGACGGCCGTCGACTTCGGCCGGCTCGTGATCGAGGAAGGCCGGCGCGGGCGCGAACTCGCCATGGGCCAGCGCCCCGAGCGCGTGCGGCACGAGGCCGCCGGTTGCTACGACCTGCGCAAGGCCAAGGACGTGAAGCAGGCGGTCGATGCGCTCGCGGTCGCGCTCGCGACCGGCGACTGGAAGGACGTCTTCTGCGAGATGCGCGGGCCCGGGCCGATCGGGGCCGCGCTCAACTACGACGGCGACGGCCCGTTCGTGGACCTCTACGACCTGTGCCGGCGCGCGGCCGACTGCGACGCGCTCGAAGACGCGGTGCGAGCGCGCTGCCGTGACGTGCTGGCGGCCGTGGACGCGTTCATGCTGGCGTCCTTCGGCATGCCCGGTCTGGCGGGCTTCGAGGACGGCAAGAACGGCGTCTTCATCGTGCTGCCCCTCAACGAGAAGGGTCGCTGGCGCAACTTCAAGTGGTACACGCCGCTCGCGCACGAGGAAGGCGGCAAGGACCTCGGCCACTGGTCGTTTCTGGCCGACGGCGCGACACCCGCGAACGGCAAGGTCGAGAACTGGTTCGAGCTGCTCGACTCGTGGTTCGACGCGGCCGACGACGCGGGCGGCATCAACGGCTATCGCTACTGATTCCTGTGGCACGCATCCAGCTCGTCCACTGGAAGGAGGCCGAGGGTCGCGAACGCGCGCAGGAGCTGCGCGCCGCGGGCCTCTGCGTCGAGTACGAGGTCGATGCGCCCGGCGCGCTGCGCGCCTCGAAGGACGACCCGCCCGCGGCCATCGTGATCGACCTCACGCGCCTGCCCTCGCACGGACGCGAGCTGGCCTGGGCCTTGCGCCAGAGCAAGAAGACGCGCCACGTGCCGCTGGTCTTCGTGGGCGGCGAGCCGGCCAAGGTCGCGCGCATCCATGAGGAGCTGCCGGATGCGAGCTACACCGACTGGCCGGCCGCCGCGCGTACGATCGAGCGCGCGCTGTCGAACCCGCCGCGCGAGCCGGTCGTGCCGGAGAGCATGCACTTCTACGCCGCCAAGCCGCTGGCGGGAAAGCTCGGCTGGAAGTCTGGGACGACGCTCGCGCTCGTGGATGCGCCCGAAGGCTTCGAGCGCACGCTCGGGCCGCTCCCGAAGGACGCCGTGCTGAAGCGCGGCCTGCGCGGACGCGCTGAGCTCGTGCTGTGGTTCGTGAAGAGCGAGAAGGAGCTCGCACGCGCGCTCCCTAGGTGGAAGAAGGCCGCCGAGCAAGGCAGGCGCGTCTGGGTCGCCTGGCCGAAGAAGACCTCGTCGATCGCCACCGACCTCACCTCCGAGCGCGTGCGCACCGCGCCGCACGCCCACGACCTCGTCGACTTCAAGATCTGCGCGCTCGACGCCGACTGGTCGGGCATCTGCTTCGCGAAGCGCCGGGACAAACGCTGAGTGAGACGGGTGGCCTGGAGGCTCTTCGAACCCGCGCCACACGCTCGTTTCGGCATTCCTGGGCCGGCGTCAGGGCTGCGTCGCTGGCTCAACTCGCAACTCGCCAACCGTCGAAAGCGCGACTCCATACACCGCCCGGCGGCGCAGGCGCAGGCAAGGAAGAGGGGAATTCATGCCTTTCGACGAGGTTCGAGCACCACTGGTCGCACTCCTGAGCCAGCCCATTGCGGTGGCGTCGGTGATCTTCCTGGCGGGCATCCATGCCGCCATCTGGCTGCTCGTGTTCGAGCGCGTGGGCTTCCCGCCCGTCCTGGCCGCGCTCCTGCTCGTTCCTCCGTTCACATTCCTCATGCCGGTCTTCCTCGCGCTCGCGCGCTGGCCGGCCCGCGAGGAGCCCGTGCGCATCCCCCGGCGGTTGCGCAGCGCCCGTACAAGGCCAGTGCAGCGCCTCGTGCAGCCGCGACGTTCCGCGGGTCCGCTGCCCGTTGCTCTCGGCCACCGCCGCCCGTTGCTCCTGGCCGCGGACGGCCTGCCGCGGATGCGCATCCACCTGGAGCCATCGACCGACGACAGATTCTCCGCGCCCGCCCGCTGGTAGATCGAGCCGTCGAGTCGCGCCGGACCGAGCCCCAGCCGTGACGCGCTGCTCCGCCCGCTACTCGTGCCGCAGCGCCGTGATCGGGTTCATCTGGGCCGCTCTTCGCGCGGGGTAGATGCCGAACAGGATGCCCACGGCGCACGAGATGCCGAGCGCGACCAAGACGTAGTGCGGTTCGACGATCGCCTTCCACTCGGTCCAGCGCGCGATGCCGTGGATGCCGGCTAGGCCTAAGAGGCAGCCAATCAGGCCGCCGACAACGGCGATCGAGGTGGTCTCGGTCAGGAACTGCACCGAGATGTCGCGCCGGCGCGCGCCCAGGGCGCGGCGCACGCCGATCTCGCGCGTGCGCTCGGTGATGGTCGCCAGCATGATGTTGGCGATGCCGATGCCGCCGACGAGCAGCGAGATCGAGGCGATCAGGATCATCACCAGGTTGAAGGTGCGCTGCGTGGCCTCGCTCTGCTGCAAGAGCTCGAGCGGCACGACGATCTCGTAGTCCTTTCTCTCGTGGCGGTTCTCGAGCGCCGAGGAGAGCATGCGCGCCGTGTCGAAAACCTGCTCGGCCGTGGCAGTCGAGACCACGATCTGGTCGAGCTCGACCTTGGAGGATTCGTAGCTGCCTGCGCGCTGGATCCTGGTGGTCGTGCCGAGCGTGCTCATGGAGGTCGTGTAGGGCACGTAGATTTCCTGCGCGACGCCGTCCAGGTTGAGCGCCTTGGCGGTGTGCGAGCGAAACTCCTGGTCGCGCAGGATGCCGATGATCTCGAACGGGTAGCCGCCGATGTCGATCCATTGCCCGAGCGGGTCCTCGACGCTCTCGAGCTGCTTCACGAAGCCCGGGCGCACCAGGCACACCTTGGCGCGGCTTCGGTCGTCGATCTCGCCGAACGCGCGCCCGCGCCCGACCTCCAGGCCGAACATCGAGAGATGTCGCGGCTGCACGCCCATCACCGAGGCCTCGATGCGCTTGCTGCCGTACCAGGCGCGCTGCGTGACGCGGTTGACGACCAGCAGATCGGCCACGGTCGGCACCGTGGCGCGGATGTAGTCGGCGTCGTCGAAGGTGAGCCCGTAGCGGATGACCCACTGCTCCTGATCGGCGGGCTTGATGTCCTCGGGCGGCTTGACCGAGTTGAGGATGATGTTCGTGACGCCGAGCTCGCCGATGCGTGCCAGGATCTCGGCCCGCGCGCCGGCGCCGACCGAGAGCATCGTGATCACCGAGCCGACGCCGAAGATCATGCCGAGCATGGTCAGGAACGAGCGCAGCTTGTTGCGTCGCAGCCCGCGCAGGCCCTGGCCCAGGATCTCGAGTCCGCGCTCGAGGCTCACGTTCGGCC
>JABFRZ010000190.1 GCA_013140785.1 Planctomycetota bacterium
CAGCTCGACGGCATGGCCGGGGACGGCGAGCCGCGCTCGGGCATCATGCGGAAGGCCGCGCGTCGCGCCGTTGTCCCGGCCAGGCGGCGCGTGACGATGCGCCAGGCGCTGTCGAGTTCGGCCGCGGCGCGCGCGAAGGGGCCCTCGGCCAGGAAGGCCGAGCGCGCCTCGAACACGGCCAGGGACTCGGGCGCGAAGTGCTGGGCGAGGTCGAGCTCGTCGGCCTCGGGTGCGAACACGTCGTAGGGGCGCACCAGGCGGTCCTCGCCGAGGAAGCTCTCCAGAGCTTGGCCACTTGCGAAGAGCGCGTTCGGCGCCGCCGCGGCGGCCTCGCCGCGCAGGTAGAACTCCTCGCCGCGTTCGCCCTCGACCGCCAGCTCGATCGCGAAGGCGTCTTCTTTCATGCGAAAAGCCGAGCGTCCGTACTCGCCGCGCAGGAACTTCGAGCCGCAGCGCGCCTTCAGCCACGACGAGGTCTCGCGTCGTGCGATCCAGGTGGCCTCGACGCCGTCGTCGCGGCGCACGGCGATGCGATAGGCCAGGTGGTCCGAACCGCCCTCGCGCCCGGGGAAGAGGCGCGCGGCGCCGAGGCGCGTGTAGCAGGCGGCCGCGATCGCGTGGCCCTGCACCAGGCGTGGCGCGAGGTTCGCGGGCAGGAGCTCGGCCGCGAGCGCCGGGTCGAAGCGATAGACCGCCAGGAGTCGGGTTCGGACCGGCCGGCGGCCGAGGGGAAGGGCTGGAAAGGCAGCCATCGCGAGGGGCGGAGGAGCCACCCCAGTCTATGGAGAGGCGCGCGGAGGCTCCAGGGGCCCCGCGCTCGGAAGCTGGACTCGCGGCGCAGAACCTCCTCGCGCGAGAAGTCTGCGAGCTCGACCGTGCCGCCAGGGCTCGCGCGAGCTCCGGCACGGGCCAGACGTCGATGCCATCTTCCGTTCGTAGCGCACGTTCGCCGCCGTAGACGAGGATGCGCCGGGCCAGGCCCTTCAGGTCCTCGATCGCACGCAGGCCGGTGAGCATCTCGGGCACGAGCTTCCTCCCGGACTTGACCTCGAGCGCGAGGAAGCGCTTACGGGCTCTCGTCGAGCAGGTCGAAGCGCTTCGCGCCGGGGAACTCGTCCCGTGCCCAGGTGCTCTTGCCCGTTCCGCGCGGCCCGAGCAGGAAGAAGCTCGCCTTGGGAGGCTGGAGGATGCGGTCGTAGGGGGCCATGCTCACCTCGGCGTCATTTTACGTAGCAAAATGACGGCAAGCAGGCAGCCCGCCGTTGTAGACCGTGCAGCCTGGCTCAGCTCAACCGCCCGAGCGCCAGCGCGAAGTCGCCGGGCTCGTCGGTGATCCAACGCTCGAGCACCAGGCCCGCGCCGCGGAAGGCCTCGGCCACCGTCTCGCGCCGGAACTTGCACGAGATCTCGGTGTGCAGCTCATCGCCCGGGTCGAAGACGAGCTCGAGCTCGAGCTTCGCGAGGCGGGCCTCGACGCGTTGCAGTGCTACGAGGCGCATCTCGATGCGCTCGTGGCGCGGGTCGTAGAAGGCGCGGTGCGCGAAGGCCTCGGGGTCGAGGTCGCCGCCGAGCTCGCGGTCGAGCACGTGCAACACGTTCTTGTTGAAGTCGGCGGTGATGCCGCGCGCGTCGTTGTAGGCGGCGAACAGGCGCGCGGGCGACTTGACCAGGTCCACGCCGAGCAGGAAGCGGTCCTGACCTTCGAGCATGGCGCGCACGCTCTTCAGGAAGGGCACGCGCGCTTCGGTCTCCAGGTTGCCGATGGTCGAGCCCAGGAAGCACACCAGCCGCGCGCCCGAGCGCGGGATCGCTGCGAGGTGGCGCTCGAAGTCGCCCACCACGCCCAGGAACTCGAGCCACGGGTAGCGCGCGGTGAGGCGCGCGCCGGCGGCTTCCAGCGCGTCGGACGAGACGTCGATCGGCACGAAGCGCTTGCCGCCGCTCGTTCCGAGCGCGTCCAGCAGGAGCTGCGTCTTGCGCGAGAAGCCCGCGCCGATCTCGACGATCTCGCGCGGGCGCGCCAGGGCCACGATCTCCCCCGCCACGCGCTCGAGGATCGAGGTCTCGGCGCGCGTCAGGTAGTACTCGGGGAGGCGCGTGATCTCCTCGAACAGCTGCGAGCCGCGCGCGTCGTAGAAGTACTTGGGCGGCAGCGACTTCGGCGTGCGCGTGAGCCCGGCGCGCGCGTCGGACTCGAGCTCGCGGGCGAACTCCTCCGCGCCGCACAGGGACAGGATCTCGACGCTCATGGGAGAACTCGCCGGCCTGCCCTGCATGCCCCAGTCTACCCCGAGCCGTGCGCGTCCACCTGTGGCGACCGTCGGGGCGTGCGCCGGGAATCGCCGCCGGAGGTGGAGCCGGGCGCGCTCGCAGGCGAGACTGACGCCCAGTTCTCGCGGAACCTCGCCGCGGAAGGAACGACGCTCGAGAAGCACTCGAAGGACAATGGAGATCCCGTATTGAAAGGCTTGTTCGTGGCCCTCTCGCTCTCGGCGTACGCGCGCGTCCAGGACCGACCCGTCGGTCCGCCCTTCGTCACCCGTTCGGAAGTGATCGCGCAGCACGGCATGGCCGCGACCAGCCAGCCGCTCGCGACCCAGGCCGCGCTCGAGATCCTGCGCCGTGGCGGGAGCGCGGTGGACGCCGCCATTGCGGCCAATGCGGTGTTGGGCGTGGTCGAGCCGACGGGCTGCGGCCTCGGCGGCGATCTGTTCGCGCTGGTGTGGGACGGGCCTGCAGAGGAGAAGAAGCTGCACGGGCTCAACGCGAGCGGACGCTCGCCGGCCAAGCTAGAGCTCGAGAAGCTGCGCGCGTTGTGCCCGGACGGTTCGATCCCGAGCCTCGGCCCGCTGCCCGTGAGCGTGCCGGGCTGCGTGGATGGCTGGTTCGAGCTCTCGGCCCGCTTCGGGAAGCTCCCGATGTCCGAGCTGCTCGCCCCGGCCGTGCGCTACGCGCGCGAGGGCTTCCCGGCCAGCGAATTGATCGCGCGCGCCTGGCGCGAGAACGCCAAGCTGCTGAAGGACTACCCGGGCTTCGCCGAGCAGTTCCTGCCCGCGCCGGAGAAGGGCCAGCTCGTCAAGCGCGAGAACTTGGCGAACACGCTCGAGCGCATCGGCAAGGAGGGTCGCGACGTCTTCTACCGCGGCGACTTCGCGAAGCGCATGGCCGAGTTCCTGGCGGCGAACGGGGGCTTTCTCGAGCTGGCCGACTTTGCGGCGCACAAGAGCGAGTGGGTCGCGCCGATCTCGACGCGCTATCGCGGCTACGACGTGTGGGAGCTCCCGCCCAACGGCCAGGGCTTGGCGGCGCTGCAGATGCTGCAACTGCTGGAGGGCTTCGACCTCGCCGCGCTCGGCTTCGGGAGCGCGGAGGCGTTGCACCTCCTGGCCGAGGCCAAGAAGCTCGCCTTCGAGGACCGCGCACGCTACTACGCCGATCCGGCCTTCGCCGCGGTGCCGGTGACCGAGCTGCTCGCGCCCGAGTACGCGCGCGCGCGCCGCAAGCTCATCGAGCGCGCCCGCGCCGCCACGCGCGTCGAGGC
>JABFRZ010000530.1 GCA_013140785.1 Planctomycetota bacterium
CCTGAATCGGCTCTACTCGCACCTGCGCGCCGGCCTCGACCCCGACTACGACTTCCTCTGTTTCAGGGATACGCCCTGGACGCCGCCGCGCGCGCCGCTCGCCGAGCTGCGCGTGGCGCTGATCGCCACCGCGGACCTGCACCGCCGCGGTGACGAGCCCTTCGTCAGTCTCGAGACGCCCTGGGGCGACACGAGCTTCCGCGTCATTCCGCACGCGCTGCCCGAGTCCGAGCTCGCGCTCGACGCGCCCTACGTGGACGACAAGTACATCCCGCGCGATCCCGAGGTGACCCTGCCGCGGCGTGCGCTGGACGAGCTCGTTGCTGCAGGCGTGATCGCCGCCGCCGCGCCGCGTCACTACAGCTTCGCCCAAGGCATCGTGCGTCCGCTGCCGGATCTCGCCGCGCGCGCGCGCGAGGTGGCGGCGCTCCTGCGCGAGGATTGCGTGGACGCGCTCGTGCTCCTGCCGACCTGCTCCTTGTGCGTGCAGAGCGTGGCGGTGCTGGCCCGCGAGCTCGAATCGGCCGGCTTCGCGACCGTCGCGCTGACGATGCTGCCCGAGCTCACCGCGCGCGTCGGCGCCCCACGCGCCCTCGCCTCACACTTCCCCTTCGGCGCCCCGGCGGGCGACCCAGGCAATCGCGCGCTACACGTGGCCGTCCTGCGCGCGGCCCTGGGCCTGATCGCGAACGCGCGCGCGCCGCGAACTCTGCTCGATTCGGGCCTGCGCTGGCGGGGCTAGATTGGTCAGGATGTGAGCGATGGGTCACGTCCGAGCGCCGCGCAGTCGTACCGCTCTACTCGTGCTCGCCCTGTGCTGCGCAGGTGCGACAGGATTCTGGCTCACCCTCGGGCGTGCTCCAAGCCGAGCGCAGCTCAACGCCACGCATCCATGGCCGCCTGAGGCTGGTGGGGTCCAGGTCCCGACGCACGAGACCATCGAGTCCACGCGTTCCAGCCTCGAAGCGCGCCAAGAGCCAGCCCTCGTCCGAGCAGAGACCGCGCCGTCGCCGGGATGTCGGATCCACGGCCACGTCGTCGAGATCCCGCGCCGGCTTCCAGGCCCGGTGAAGCTATGGCTCGTGGGCGCCGACCTGGAGACCTCGGATCGCTACCTCGAGAGCCAGGACGAGCCAAGCCACGAAGCCACGGTCGAGGCCGACGGCGGCTTCGAGTTCCGGAGCGTTCCAGAGGGCTGGTGGCTCGTCGGGCCGGCTGCAGCCCTGACGTTCGCCGACACTCCCGACGAAGACGACATCGCGCCCATGGCAACGCTGGTCGAAGTGCGCGCCGGCGAACTCGAGAAGGAGGTCCAGATCCGCGCCGAACATGGACTCACGATTCAAGGCCAGGTCTTGCAGCCCGACGGAACGCCGGCCTTCAGCGGAATCGTGCGCGCATGCTCGAAGGCCGCGCCGGGCTGGCGCTTCGCCCCGATGCGCAGTGATGGGACTTTCACGCTGGGTCCACTGGTCGGCGACCAATACGAGCTCTGGGCCAGTGGGGACGTCGAGGGGGCGGGCTCGGCGATGGTGTCCGCATTCGCGGGCGACGATCACGTCATGTTGCGCTTGCGCGAGGGCGGGAGCCTCTCCGGGCGCGTCATCCGCGAGCGTGCCGCCGGTGACAGAGGGGTGTCGATCTGCGTCATGCGCCGGGACATCGAGCCGCACGAGATCCTGATCGCAACCTCCGACGACGGGGGCTTCTTCCGCTTCGAGAACGTCGACTCAGGCCGTTACCAGGTGATCGCAAGAACGGACGATGCCTGGTTCGCGGTGCACTCCAACCTCGAAGTGGCGGGCGGCCGGGCGACCGACGACGTGGTGCTGGAGCTGCGCGAGGGCGGCTGGCTCCGTGTCGCCCTTCGGGGGCGTGGCAAGGCGAGCGTCGAGGTCGATTGCGTTGAAGCCAGTCAGGGCGAGGTGAGGATCGACTCGCTCGAGGTCGCCCAGCAGGAAAAGAGGATCGCTGTCCCCGCCGGATGGATCACGGTGGACTGGAAGACTCGCTCGCGCCAAGCGGAGGAGAGGTTCGAGATGCACGCCGGCGAAGAGCGCGAACTCCATCTGGAGCCTTGACCGCCGGAGCCGCGCGCTACATCCCGTAGCTCACGAACGTACCGTCGGGGCACTGCACGTAGCCGGCGCTGTTGTCGCCCGTGGAGTTGCCCGAGGAGAAGCGCGTGCTCCAGGCGTTGTCGCCGCCGCCGCTCTGTGCCTGCATCTGCAGCAGCAGGTAGAGGTTGCCGGCAGGCACGGCATGGCCATCCACGCCGTAGCCCTCGTAGCCGTAGTTGCCAAGGCCATCGAGCCAGTAGCGGCCCTGCTGGATCACGCCGCCCTCAATGGATGCGAGCGCCGTGTAGTCGTTGACGTCGAGCTGGCGGCCATTCACGAAGACGCCGGTCGAGCCGCGCGAGGCGTCGGCCGGAAGCGCGCCGAAGTCGTGGCCGGGATGGATCCAGCCCAGCGTGGGCCCGCCCTCGTGTCCGAACAGGCCGCTCTTGGCGTCGTACCAGTAGCGACCGGGGCGCGGGCCCTGTCCGTAGCGCTGCTGGAACTCTCTCAGTCGCTGCTCGTCCAGCGCGACGCCGTTGATGAACACCTGCTGGTCGAGCATGGCGAACGTGTAGTCGTGACTCGGGTCGCTGGACTCGCCGGGAACTCTGGCGCCCGCGTTCGTCTCGCTGCCGCTACCGCAGGCCAGGACCGCGCCCGCCGCGCAAGCAAGCCACACGGCACTCCAGGCTTTCCGCTCCATGGTCATCTCCTTCGTTGACGAGCTCTCGGGCCGGCCATCCTACCGGGCCGTGCGCCACGTGACCCAGCCCTGTCGCTCGACCGCCCAACCTTGCTTCGCGCACGGGGTTCTGGTGTCTATCCCTGGTCGATGGAATCCCGAACTACGCAGCCCGCGTCGCACGCGGTGACGCGGCACGGCGGGCTCGTGGCGCGGACCGTGCTCGTCTCGGGGCTGACGCTGCTCTCGCGCATGCTCGGGTTCGCGCGCGAGGCGTTGATGGCGGCGGTGTTCGGCGACAAGTCGGTCATCTCGGACGCGTTCATCACGGCCTGGCGCTTCCCGAACCTGTTTCGGCGTCTGCTGGGCGAGGGCGCGCTCTCGATCTCGTTGCAGACGGCCATGACCAAGGCCGACATCGAGCGCGGCGACGCGGCCGGGCGCGCGCTGTTTCGTTCTACGTTGCGCGCGATGACGTGGATCCTGCTGGCGGTGACGGCGCTCGCGATGCTCGTCACGTACGTTCTGCCGGACGCGATGCCGCTCACGGGTTGGGCCTGGCTCGGGCCCGTGCCGGCGGCGGTGCGCGACCTGACGGTGCGGGTGCTGCCGTACGTCCTGCTCGTGTGCGTGGCCGCGATCTGCGGCGGCGCGCTGGCGGTGCGCGGGCACTTCGCGCTGCCGAACCTCGCGCCGACAGCCATGAACGTCGTCTGGATCGCCACTTTGGTGGCGATCGGCGTGGCTTCGGGCTGGGGCCGCGAGCTCCCACTGTCGCTGCACGACTTCCTCCTGCGT
>JABFRZ010000245.1 GCA_013140785.1 Planctomycetota bacterium
GTGTGCGCCGAGCGCGCCGCGCGCGGAGGGCCGGCGTGAACGACGCACCCGTGCTCTCGGTCGTGATCCCGTCCTGGAACACGAAGGACTACCTGGCGGCGTGTCTCTCCACGCTGGCGGCGGCCGAGAAACCCGCCAGCGAAGTGATCGTGGTGGAGAACGGCAGCCGCGACGGCTCGTGCGAGTACGTGCGCGCCGAGCACCCCGAGGTGCGCCTGCTCGCCAACGCCGAGAACGAAGGCTTCGCGCGCGGCTCGAACCAGGGCATGCGCGCCGCGCGCGGCCGCTACGTGCTGCTCCTGAACACCGATACCGAGGTCGCGCCCGACGCGCTCGCGAAGCTCGTGCGCTTCCTGGAGGAGCACCCCGAGTACGGCGCAGTGGCGCCGCGCCTCGTGCACAAGGACGGCACGACGCAGCGCACGGTGCAGGAGTTTCCGAGTCTGAAGACGGCGCTCTTCTTCTCGACCCCGCTCGAGCGCTGGTTTCCCGACTCGCGCGAGCTGCGCCGCTACTTCATGCGCGACTGGGACCAGGAGAGCTCGCGCGACATCGATCAGCCGCCGGCCGCGGTGCTCTTGCTGCGCAAATGCGTCCTGGACGAGGTCGGGCTGTTCGACGAAGAGCTGTGGCTCTTCTACAACGACGTCGATCTGGCGAAGCGCATGCGCGCGGCGGGCTGGAAGACGCGCTACCTGGCGGAGGCGACGGTGCTGCACCACGTGGGCGGCTCGACCTCGA
Organism: Planctomycetota bacterium; assembly: GCA_013140785.1. GTDB lineage: Bacteria > Planctomycetota > UBA1135 > UBA1135 > JABFRZ01. The sequence continues at coordinate 742 of JABFRZ010000245.1, forward strand.
AGTTCGCCGACTTCGTCGCCACCTGGCAGCGCGATCGACTGCGCTACTACAGGAAGCACCACGGGCGCTTCGGGGTGTGGTGGCTGAAGGCCTGCGTGACCCTGACTCTGCTGGACTGGCTCGCGACCCAGCTCACGCGGCGCGTGCGCGGCCGCCCGGTCGAACCGCTCGGGCCGATGCTGGCGGGCTACCGGACGTTCCTGGCCCAGTGAGCCCGCGCCGCGCGCGTGGCGCGCCGAGACGGGCGTCTAGTAGATGTTGTAGACGAAGGGCGAGGAGCCCTCGTCGCCCATCAGGAAGTAGGCGAGCAGCAGCCCGCCCACCACGAGCACGAATGGGATGACGATCCACAACCAGTACTCTTTGAGGAAGTCCTTCATGGCGTGCCGCGCGCGACGCAAGTGTCCTGAGGATAACGGCGTGTCCTGAGGATAACCGGGAGACCTGTCGTCCGCGCAGGAAAGGTCTTCCTCGGCGCTCAGAAGAGGGTGTAGATGAAGGGCGCGATCAAGGGCGAGCTGGCCGCGACCACCAGCAGGCTGCCGATGGTCAGGAGCACGACCACGAGCGGCATCAGGTACCAGTGTCCGCGCAGCGTGAAGGCGCGCAGCAGCTCGAAGATCGTCGCCAGGCGCCGGCCGAGCTTCCAGGCCACGAAGCCCAGCACGAGCAGCACGAAGGCGGCCAGGATCCAGGGCGTGAGCTGGTGCGGGATCAAGCGCACCAGCGCGCCGCCGCCCAGCACGATCGTGAACACGAGGGCCAGCATTGCGCCCACGGACAGGAACGACTTGGCCTTCGGGTCCTGCGGGTAGGTCAGACAGAAGACCGTGCCGAGCACGGACCACAGCGCCGCGAAGACGTAGACGAAGGTCGGGACGCCGCCGCCGTGGCCGGAATGGGCCGGGATCGCGCCCTGGGCGCGCGCGCTGTGCTCGGCCGGGAAGACCTCGCGCCGGTCGAGCTCGTCGTGCAACCACGTGGCGAAGACCTCGTTGCCGCGCGCGTTGAAGTGCCACTCGGTCGCGCCCTCGAAGTAGAGCTTCTCGCCCTGGCTCGTGGCGGCGCACAGGGCCGAGCGCGGATCGACGGCCTCGATGCGCAGGCGAGTCGCGAGCTCGAGGAACAGGTTCACTGGCCGGTCGGGCGACCATTGATCGTCAGCGAGGCCATTCAGGCCGAGCTCCCACTTGCGGAAGAACTCGCGCTCCTCGGGATCGACCGCGCTCTTGCTCGGGATCGGGCAGACGATCAGGCGTGCGCCGATGAACTCGCAGCCGCTCTTCAGCTGCCGGAGGGCGCCCTCGGTGCGCGCGACCCACTCCTCGTAGCCGGCCGGTGGCGTATTCAGCAGCACGCCGAACTCCGGGTTCATCGGCGGAGGCCCCTTCAGCTTCATGCGCAGCCAGCCGCCCGTCGTCAGCAGGAAGTTGCGCGCAGCCGAGGACGCGAGCACGCCCTTCCTGCGCGGCGTTTCCAGCTTGCGGTCCTCGAGCTGACCATCGGGGCGGAAGAGCGGCTTCTGCCCGCCGGTCACGTAGGACCCCTGGCCGTTCCAGTAGATGTCGTTCTCGTACGGGAAGAGCAGCACGAGGTCGGGCTGATAGGCCTTCCCGTTCTGGAGGAACCACACCACCTCCTGGTCGGTGGACCAAGCTTCGGTCCCGGCGTTCACCACGTCGGCGCGGCGTTCCTCGCTCTTCCACCAGCCCTCGAGCTGATCCACGAACAGGTCGGGCCGGTTCACGGTGTAGCCGAGCACGAAGGAGTCGCCCAGCGTCAGCACGCGGAAGGTGCCGGGCTCCTTGCCGGGTCCGACGCCCGCATCGTCGCGCAGGCCGTGCTCGTTGATGTCGAAGTGGATCTTCTCGCCCGCCACGCGACGCACGATCGACTTCTTCGGCTCCTTCGACCAGCCGGTCTGTTCGTCGAAGCGGTTGAGCACCGGCGGTGGCGCGAAGCCAGGCATCAGGCGCAGCCCGAACTCGAGCACCGCCACGCCGATCACGAGGCTGACGAGGATCGCCAGCAGGACGTTGAGCGAGCGCATCGCTGTCAGCTCACCATCGAGGTCACGGAATCGCCCTCGTGTCGCAGGCTGAAGCGCGTCTCGGCGATCTTCTTCTTGGCGTCGGCCTTGACCACGAAGTTGTTCATGAACAAGTAGTCCAGACCAGAGAGGCTGAAGGTGTTGAAGGCGTGGCTCGGGTCCTCGACGATCGGCTCGCCCTTCAGGTTGAAGCTCGTGTTCATCACCACGGGCACGCCCGTGAGCTCGCCGAAGCGCTCGATCATGCGGTGGTAGCCGGGCGAGACGTCCTTGAAGACGGTCTGCAGGCGTCCGGAGCCGTCCTCGTGCGTGATGGCCGGCAGCAGCGCGCGCTTCTCGGGCCGCACCGGCGCCACGTACAGCATGAAGCGCGCGGGGTGGTGGCGCGCTGCGTCGGGGATGTCGAAGAAGTCGTTGGCGGCCTCGACCGTGACCGAGGGCGCGAAGGGCCGGAAGGCTTCGCGGAACTTGATCGTCGAGTTGAGCTTCTCCTTCATCTCGCTCTTGCGCGGGTCGGCGATGATCGAGCGCGCGCCCAGGGCGCGCGGGCCCCACTCGAAGCGCCCGCGGAACCAGCCGCACACCGCGCCCTCCACCAGCTTGTGGGCCACGAAGTCGTAGAACTTCTCGTCGTCCTGAATCTGCTCGTACGCGATCGAGTTCTTCTCCAGGAAGGCGCGGATCTCGTCGTCGCTGTACTCGCTGCCGAGGAACGGCGTGGTCAGCACCGGGCCGCGCGGCTGGCCGAGCACGTGGTTGTAGGCCCAGTAGGCAGCGCCGACCGAGCCGCCGTCGTCGCCCGGCGCCGGGTGCACGTAGATGTCGTCGAAGATGTGCTCCTGGTGCCAGATCTTGTAGTTGGCCACGGAATTGAGCGCGACGCCGCCCGCCAGGCACAAGTTCTTCGAGCCCGTCTCCTTGCGCAGGTAGCGCGCCATCTTGAACAGCACCTGCTCGGTCACGAGCTGGATCGAGGCCGCCATGTCGCAGTAGTAGGGATCCAGCGACTTGTCGCCCTCCTTCGGGTCGCGCGCCGGGCGCCCGAAGTGCTGGCCGAAGGCCTCCGTCAGCGTGCTGTCACGCGAGTAGTGGTAGGCGAAGTACTTCATGTCGTGCCACAACGACCCGTCCTCACCCACCTCGATCAGCTCGTAGATCTTGTCCACGAAGCGCGGCTTGCCGTAGGGGTGCATGCCCATGAGCTTGTACTCGCCCTCGTTGATCTCGAAGCCGCAGTAGGCCGTGAAGGCCGAGTACAGGAGTCCGAGCGAGTGCGGGAAGCGCAGCTCCTTCAAGATCTCGATCTTCCGGTCACGGCCCATGCCCAGGGTGGCGGTGGACCACTCGCCGGCGCCGTCCACCGTGAGGATGGCCGACTCTTGGAAGTGCGAGGTGAAGAAGCTCGAGGCCGCGTGCGACATGTGGTGGTCGCAGAACAGGATCTTCGAGCCCGGGATCCCGAGGCGCTGAGCCATCATCGACTTGATCCACAGCTTGTCCGAGATCCAGCGCTGCATCGACTCGCGGAACACGGCCGAGGAGCGCGGGAAGGTCGCCATGGCCGAGAGCAACATGCGCTCGAACTTGACGAAGGGCTTCTCGTAGAAGACCACGTAGTCCACGTCGTGCAGCGCGATGCGTCCGTGCTTGCACACGAACTCGAGCGCGAGCATCGGGAAGCCCGAGTCGTGCTTGACGCGGCTGAAGCGCTCCTCCTCGGCGGCGGCGACGAGCTTGCCGTCCTGCACCAGGGCGGCCGAGGAGTCGTGGTAGTAGAACGAGAGGCCGAGGATGTTCATCAGTCCTGCCTCCGCGCGGCGGACAGGGTCTCGTTGTGCGCCTGCCAGGCGGCCCAGTTGCCCTGCTTCCGGCGCTGGATGCGCAGGGGATCGGCGGCGAGCTGGTAGAGCAGGGCGAAGGGGCCCAGGACGAGGAAGTAGAGCAGCGTCAGGAAGATGCGCGAGAGCATGCTCCCGAAGCGCTCGGAGAAGACCAGCAGGGCGCGCATGAGGGACGACGGGGACGAGGCTAGGGGGCCCGCTCGGGAGCGGGTAGGACGACAAACGCATGAGCTTCGGCGCGTCTCCGCTCGGAGCTGAACGGCGAAGCCCTTTCCCGGTGCCAACCCTGTTGAGCGCGGGAGTCTAGCAGTCTCCTCGCGCGAGCCTCTCGTCCCAGGTGCGTGGAAGGGCGTCCGGGGAACGACTAGGCTCGCGCGAATGGGCCGGACCGCCGCGGGCGCCGAGGAACGGAGGGCGACGCGTCTCGCGCTGCTCGGGGTCGTGTTGCTGGCACTCCTTCCTTCCGTGGGGACCCTGACCGCGCCTTGGATCGCGGAGGACTCGGGCATCCTGGCCCAGGTGCGCGCGGATGGCCCGTGGGCCGATTGGGGACGCGGCCAGTACGGCCTGCAGATCCTGCGCTTCTGGCGTCCGCTGGTGAGCACGAGCTGGGCCTTGCAGGAGGCTTGGACTGGGATCGCGCCGCTGCCGCTGCGGCTCTTCAACCTGGCGCTGCACGCCCTCGTCGCCGCGTTCGTCTTCGCCTGCGCGCGGCGGGTCGGCGCGGGCCTTTCCGGCGCCTTTCTGGCCGGGGCCTGGATCGGGCTCTTTCCCGAGCAGGGCGGAACCGTCACGTGGATCGCGGGGCGCACCGATCTCTTGTGCGCGCTGTTCCTCATGGCCTGCTCGTACGTCGCGCTCGGACGCCGGACCAGCCCCAGTGCGGCGCTCGCGTTCCTCGCCTGCACCTCCAAGGAGTTCGGGTTCCTGGCACCGCTGTGGGTCGCTGGACTCGTTCTCGCGCGGGGAGGCAGCCTGCGCGAGGTGCTTTGGCGAGCGGGACCGGCGAGCGCGGGCGTCGCGCTCGCTTTCGCGTGGCGTTGGCTTGCACTCGGGGGCCTTGACGGTGGATACCCGACACAAGTGCCGGGCCTTTTCGCCGCTGCGCTCGGGACGTCGCGCGCGCTGTCTCAGGCCGCGTGGCCGTCGGTGCTAGCGCTCGCGTCGTTGTGGGCCGCCGCATGGTGGGCGCGTAGCGCGAGCCCCCGCGGGATGGGCTGGTCGCTGGGGCTGGCGCTCGCGAGCTTGGTCCCGATCCATGCGCTGCTCGCGGACGGTTTTCTCGAACCGGAGAATAGGCGCCTCCTGTATCTGGCCGAGTGCGCGCTCGCCCTGGCCGCGGGCCTCGCGTGGAGCCGACCGGCGAACAGCGTGGCGCGCGGGCGAGTGCTCGGCGCGCTCGTCCTTGCGCTGCTCGGTGCGCGCCTCGCCCTGGCCCTCGAGGACACGCACGACTGGGCCGGATCCGCACGCTACGGCGAGGAGGCCGTGGCCCGCGCGCGCGCGTCGGTCGCCGCCGCCGAGCCGGCCGCGAGCCCGGTTCTCTTCACGGACTTCGAGTCCGGCCACGACGGCGCCTATTGTCTTGGCTTCGGCCTGGCGGCCCGTTTCCGTGCCCCGTTCCCGGCTTCGCCGCGTCCGGTCTGGCCCTGGCGGCCCGTATTCTCCGTGCCTGGGCGCGAACGCAGTGCGCTGGTCGAAGCGCGCGCGGACGGCTCCCTCTGGCCTCTCGACGACCCGTTGCCAGTCGTGCCGCTCGCCGTCCTCGGCGCAGGGGAGACGCCGCTCGTCCGCGTGGTCCTCGACGAGCGCGTCCTCCTGGCGGCCGAGGATCGCTCGCCGCGCCTCACGCTGCGCGGTGCGCCCGCGGGCGCGGCACTCGAAGGGCTGCTCATCAGCGAGCTGGGCTACGAGCCGCTGCCGCTGGGTGCGTTCGATGGCACGGGCGCGGTGACGGTCTCGCTGATGCAGTTGCTCGCGCGCTCGAACGCGGTCGCGGCCGGTGGTCAGATCCTGGCGCACGCGGCCGACCTCGGCGCGCGCAGGGCCTACCTGGAGCTGCGCGCGCTCGGGCCGGACGGAGAACCACTCGCGGGCAGCCGCTGGATCGAGCTCACCTGGTCAGCGGAGCTACGCGCGCGCGCAGTTCGTTGAATCCGCTAGGGAGAAACAGCCCGTGGTGAGAGTCGCGTAGCGAGGCGAAGCGTGCGTTCGCGCTGCAAGGAGAGCGACAGAGCGACGGCGGAAGCGGCCTTTGTGGCCGCTGAGCACGGCCTGGATTGATGCAAGACGACGAGCTCGACGCCGCAGCGCGAAGGCTGCTAGCGCACGATGAACGGCCCGCTGAACGTTTCGTTGTAGTCGCTGGCCACGTCCCGCTCGAAGAACCGTCCGTCACCATCGACATCGCGTACGACTTCGATCTGCAGCTCGGTGTCGGCGGGAAGCCGCATGACTACGCCGGCCAGATCATCGGGGCGCTGGAACCAGGTCGCGCGCCGGCCGGGACCGGGGCGCTGGACGGTGTACAGGATGTCGCCCGTCTTCAGGCCAGCATGCCAGCCCGGGCCCTGCTCCTGGACCGTGGTCACGCGCAGGAACGCCTCTCCGCCACGGGGCCCGATGCGCACGCTCTCGAGTCCGAGCCCGAGGCGCTCGAACAGGATTCCATCGACCTTGTTCCAAGCCAGCAGCGTGAAGTTCTTCTCGCCCTTCCCACGCCGCGCGCCGAGCGCCACTCCCTTTCCGGGTTGGATCGAGATGCGCAGGCGGCGGTAGACATCGTGCGGGTCGCCATCGAGGCTGGTCAGGAGATGTCCGGCCAGGGCCGTCAGGCGATCGCCGACCTCGAGGCCCGCGCGCGCGGCCGGCCCCTCCGGTACGACCTTTTTCACCTCCAGGGTCTTTTCGTCCACGTCGAACCCGAGCCAGGCGCTCGCTTCCGAGAGCGCGAGCAGCTGCTCCGACAGGACCTTGCGCACGTGGTTGACCGGGATCGCGAAGCCGATGTTCTCGGCCACTTCTTGCATCGCCGAGTTGAGGCCGATCAGCTCGCCGTTGATGTTCAGGAGCGGCCCGCCCGAGTTGCCCGGGTTGATCGAGGCGTCGGTCTGCAGCAGGTTGGCGAAGCGTAGGCCCTCGCGGGTCGAAATGTCGCGGTGCAACCCGGAGACGATCCCGCTCGAGACCGTGTGCGAGTGTCCAAAGGCGTTGCCGATCGCGATCACGGTCTCACCCAGGATCGGGTCGCTATCGCACAGGGTCACGGTGTGGAAGGGCTCCTCGCCCTCGATCTTGAGCAGCGCCAGGTCCTCCTCCGGCTTGCGTGAGACGACCACCGCTGCGTAGACGCGCTCGTCGTCGGTCTCGTCGAAGCGTACCTGGATCTCGGTCGCACCGTTGATGACGTGGAAGTTCGTGATGATGAAGCCATCCTCGAAGATCACCACGCCCGTGCCCGAGGGACCGGGTGTGTCCACGTTCACTTCTTGGCCGAAGGGCCAGGTGCGGCGCACGACGTTGGTGTTCGTGGTGATCGATACGACCGCGGGCTTGACCCGTTCGACCACCTCGACCAGGGGCGTGCGCCGGCGGTCCTCGCTGGTCTCCTGGCGGACGAGCGGCAGGCCGAGTAGAGAGAGGAGCACGAGAGAGGGGGGGAAGACGCTCATGCTTTGGCTACGCACCGCCAGCCTAGCCAGTGAGGATACCCCGCAGGCTGGTGGGCCGTAGTGGACTCGAACCACTGACCTCTACGATGTCAACGTAGCGCTCTAACCAGCTGAGCTAACGGCCCTGATGTCCCGAGCGCCCCTCTGGACGGCGCTTCGCCGTCGAGTGTTTCACCGGGGAAGGGGCGGAGGAGGGTAGGCACCCGGCCCTGGACGCGACAAGATCTTTCGCCCGGAAAGACCTCCGAGCGAACCCCTCGACCCCTAGCGAAACGAACCCTTGAAGATCGGCGTCCCGACCGAGATCAAAGCCCAGGAGAACCGCGTCGCCCTGACCCCGGCCGGAGCCGAGCGCCTGCTGCACGCCGGTCACCAGGTCTTCGTCCAGAGCGGCGCCGGTTTGGGCAGCGGCTTCCCCGACGAGTCCTACACGCGCCTCGGTGCGAAGATCGCGCCCACGGCGGCGGCGGTGTTCGCGGAGGGCGAGCTGATCCTGAAGGTGAAGGAGCCGCTCGAGTCGGAGTGGCCCTACCTCCGCAAGGGGCAGACCCTGTTCACCTACCTGCACCTCGCGGCCGCGCGCGAGCTGACATTGGCGCTGGTGAAGAGCGGCGCGCACTGCTTCGCGTACGAGACCCTCGAGGTGAACGGCGAGCTGCCGCTGCTCACGCCGATGAGCGAGGTGGCGGGACGCATGGCGATCCAGGCGGGTGCGAAGTACCTCGAGAAAACGCAGGGAGGCTCGGGCATCCTGCTGGGGGGCGTGCCCGGAGTGAAGCCGGCCAAGGTGCTCGTGATCGGCGGTGGCGTGGTCGGCATCAACGCCGCGCGCATGGCCGCCGGCCTGGGCGCCGACGTGACCGTGATGGACACCAACCTCGCGCGCTTGCGCTACTTGGACGAGGTCCTGCCGCGCAACTGCCACACGGTGTACTCGACTCCGCTCGCGATCCGCGATCTCTTGCCGAGCGCGGATCTCTTGGTGGGTGCGGTCCTGATCCCGGGTGCCGCCGCGCCCAAGCTCGTGCGCCGCGAGGACCTGAAGCGCATGAACCCCGGCAGCGTGATCGTGGACGTGGCGGTGGACCAGGGCGGCTGCGTCGAGACCTGCAAGCCGACCACGCATGCGGACCCTGTCTTCACCGTGGACGGCGTGTTGCACTACTGCGTGGCCAACATGCCCGGGGCGGTCCCGCGCACCAGCACCCTGGCGCTGACCAACGCGACCCTCTCGTGGACCCTGCAATTGGCCGAGCACGGACCGGCGCTGGCCGTGAAGCGCTCGAAGCCGCTCGCCAAGGCCGCCAACGTCCTGGGCGGGAAGATCACCTGCAAGGGCGTGGCGGAGGCCTTTGGTCTCTCCCTCGAGCCGGCCGAAGAGCTGGCCGCGCGCCTCTAGCCCGCGCGCCGCGACTTGCCCATTTCCTCCGCTGCCGGCTCATCCGAGTTCCTTTCGCTGCTGATCCTGGGAGTGATCCAGGGGCTGAGCGAATTCCTGCCCATCAGTTCCGATGGCCACCTGGTGCTGGCGCAGACCGCGCTCGGGCTCGCGGGTCCGTTCCTCGCCGTCGACGTAGCGCTGCACATCGGGACCTTGTGCGCGGTCCTGCTCGTCTTCCGGCGCGACCTCGTGGAGGTCCTGCGGCGCGCGCTCGCGGGTGAGCGGCGCGAGCTTGCCTTGCTCGCCCTCGGCACGCTCCCGGCGGCGGTGGTGGGGCTCGCGTTCAAGCGCCAGATCGAGCCGTTCTTCTCCTCCGGCAAGGCCGCCGCGTACGGCCTGTTCGTGACCGCCGCCTTCCTGTGGGCGGGCGAGAGCGCGCGCCGTCGGCGCGCGCTCCAAGGGACGCCGGCGCGCCCGATCGACGCGCGCATGGCGACCTGGATAGGCCTATCCCAGGCCCTGGCCATCCTGCCCGGAATCTCACGCTCGGGTTCGACCATCGCGACCGCCATCGTGCGCGGTGCCGACGCCGTGCAGGCCGCGCGCTTCTCGTTCCTGCTCTCGGTCCCGGCCGTGGCAGGGGCGGTCGTGCTCGAGGTGCCCGAGCTCGTGCGGAGCGGCGGCTTCGGCCCCGAGCTCGCCTTGGCCGTGGGCGTCACCTTCGCGGTCGGTGTGCTGGCGCTGCGCTTCTTGCTGGCCTTCCTGGGGCGCGGCGCCTTCCGCTGGTGCGCGCTCTACTGTGTGGCGCTCGGAGCGACGGCGCTCTGGCTGCTCTGACCGGCAAGGGTCCCTCAGTGCGTGGCGCCGGCCGAGTAGCGCGCGATCCAGGCCATCAGCGCGTCACCCGGGCATTCGGTCGGGGCGAACTTCTGGTGGCCGTACACGCGGCTGCGCGCGATGTGGTGGCGTTCGCACAGCCCATCGACCAGGCGCTCGAGCGACTCCAGCGCGCGCGGATCGGGGCGCTCGTGGTTGAAATCGCCGAGCAGGCACACGCCGATGTTCGCGACGTTGTTCGAGCCCTGGGCGTGCGCGCCTTGCCAATCGAGCAGGCGTCCTTGCCAGATGCGGCCGGTCGGGTCGATCAAGAAGTGGTATCCGATGTCGCCCCAGCCACGATCGCGCATGTGCACCGTTTGGATGTCCTTCAGGACCTCGCCCACGTTGCTGGCGGTCGGAGTCCCGATCTCCTTCGAGTACTTGGCCGAATGGTGGAGCGTGATGCGGTTCCAGCCGCCGCTCGCGCCCGTCAGGCGGTGCGTCAGGATCGCGGCCGCCTTCCAGGCCGCGCGCGGCTGGATCGTCAATCCGGCGGGGGCCAATGCGACCGGGGCGGCCGAGGCGGGCTTCGAGGAGCTGCTCGCGCGGCCTGCGCTCAAGCCGTCGATCAAGCTGCGCGCCGAACGCGGCCTGGAAGAGATCCTGGCGCTGCGCGGGGGCAAGGCTGTCGCGAAGACGCCCAACGCGGCCGCCCCGGTCGCATTGGCCCCCGCCGGAT
>JABFRZ010000216.1 GCA_013140785.1 Planctomycetota bacterium
CCAAGGCAAGCGCCTGCGCGTCTTCGCCGGCGAGACGCGCCCGCTCCTGCAGGGTGCACGTCTGACGGCCTGGGAGCTCGCGCGCGCCGGCCTGGACGTGACCGTGCTCGTGGACGGCGCCGCGGGACAGGTTTTCCAGCGCGGCTGGGTGCAGGCCGTGCTGGTGGGCGCGGATCGCATCGCTCGCAACGGCGACGTGGCCAACAAGATCGGCACGTACCCGCTGGCCGTGCTCGCGCGCCGGCACGGCGTGCCGTTCTACGTCGTGGCGCCGCTCTCGACCCTCGACCCGCACTGTCCGGACGGCGCCGCGATCCCGCTCGAGGAGCGCGCCGCGCACGAGGTCACGCACCCGCTGGGCATCGCGGCCGCGCCCGCGGGCGTGCGCGCCTTCAACCCGGCCTTCGACGTCACTCCGGCCGAGCTGGTCAGCGCGCTGGTGTGCGAGCGCGGGGTCGTGCATGCCCCGAACGAGGAACGCCTGCGCGCCTGGATCACTCCGGCCGCCAGCGCGTGATCGGGTCGGTCAGCCGCAGTCCTCGAACAGCTGCCCTTGGTGAGCGAGTAGGCGCGCACGCTCGTGTCGGGCCGCATTTCGTTCAACGGGCGTCGGGGAGAGGCGCCGCGTGTTCCACGACAGGGACGCGCGCGCACGGGCACCGAAGAGGGCGAGCGAGGCCGATGCCCTGTCCGCGCAGCGCTAGTGTCCCTTCCCCGAAGTATCGCCAACAATCCGCCGCACTGAATCGCCGCTGGCGGCGTTGCGCCTCCTCCGAGTATTGCAGTGAATACGCGTCGTCGGCGCGCCTTGCCAGCGACGATCCATCACGGCGCCTTGTTGGCGCTAACTTCGGGGAAGGAACACTAGCCCGGCGCGGGTTCAGTTCCGCGATCCGCGCGGTCGATTCAGGGGCGCGCACGGTCCCCGCCGCCGCGAACTCCTTTCTCGCATGACGCCCCCCAAGCAACGCCACACGCCCCCCAGTCCCGAGGACGGCGCCAAGCCCTGGGTGCGGACACATACGCCGCGCCCGGACGAGCTGTCGCGCGAGACCTTCGAGTTCATCGCGGCCATCGACGAGTACAAGCGCAAGCACCTGCGCTCGTTCCTGTCGGATCGCGAAGTGCTCAACGTGCTGCGCACGCTCGGCTACGGGCGGCAGAGGTCCACCAGCGAGCCGAGCGAGGCCGAGCTGGCCGATTACGCCGAGGCGCGCGCGCGCTACCGCGCCGAGCAGGGCCGCCTGTTCCCGATCTGGAGCGAGGTCTTCGAGCTGCTCCTGAAGCTCGGCTACCTGCGCGAGGAACCGCGCAGCGCGGCCTGATAGCTGACGTCGGTCAGTTCCGCAGCGCGGCCTGACGCGCGCCGCGCGCGGCACGGATCGGGAAACCTTCGGTGAGTTCGCGCACGACGCCGCGCACACGTCGCTGCAGGGCCTCGTCGGTCGGCGCGTGCAGGACGTCGGCGATCACGCCCGCCATGCGCTGGATCTCGGCCCGCCCGAGACCGCGCGAGGTCACAGCCGCGGTTCCCAGGCGGATGCCCGAGGTCTTCATCGGCGGCTGCGCGTCGTAGGGGATCAGGTTCTTGTTGCAGGTGACGTTCACCGCGCCGAGCGCGCTCTCGGCCTCGGCCCCGTTGAGCCCGAGTCCCGACACGTCCACCAGCATCAGGTGGTTGTCGGTCCCGCCCGAGACGATGCGCAAGCCACGCTCGCTCAGGGTGCGCGCGAGCGCGGCCGCGTTGTCCACCACCGCGCGCGCGTAGAGCTTGAACTCCGCGCTCATGGCCTCGCGCAGGGCCACGGCCTTGGCCGCGATCGCGTGCATGAACGGGCCGCCCTGATCGCCGGGAAAGACGGCGCTGTTGAGCTTCTTGAGCCAGGCCTCCTTGCACACGATCAGTCCGCCGCGCGGGCCGCGCAGGGTCTTGTGCGTGGTCATGGTGACCACGTCGGCGTACGGCACGGGCGAAGGGTGCACCCCGCCGGCCACGAGCCCCGCGATGTGGGCCTGGTCCACCATGAGCACGGCACCGACCTCGCGTGCGATCGCCGCGAAGGCCTGAAAGTCGAGGTATCGCGAATAGGCCGAGGCGCCGGCCAGCAGCAACTTCGGCCGCACGGCCAGCGCCTTCGCGCGCACCTGGTCCATGTCGATGCGTTCGCTGTGCTTCTCCACGCCGTAAGCGTGGATCTCGTAGAAGAGCCCGGAGAAGTTCTTCGGGTGCCCGTGCGAGAGGTGTCCGCCGTGGTCGAGCGACAGCGCCAGGATGCGGTCCTTCGGCTCGAGCAGGGCCATCAGCGCGGCCACGTTGGCCTGGGTCCCGCTGTGCGGCTGGACGTTGGCGGCCTCGGCCCCGAACAGCTCGCGCGCGCGCGCCAGGCACAGCTCCTCGACCCGGTCGACGTTCTCACAGCCGCCGTAGTAGCGCTTGCCCGGGTAGCCCTCCGCGTACTTGTCCGTCAGGACCGTGCCCAGCGCCGCCAGCACTTCGGCCGAGGTGTGGTTCTCGGAAGCGATCAGCTCGAGGTGCGCTTCTTGGCGCTCGCCCTCCTGGGCCACGGCTTGCCAGACGGGATCGTCGCTCGGGAAGCGTTGCATCAAGGGGCTCGGAAGGGGCTCGGGGGACGCGCGCGGCGAAGCCAGGACGCGCCATTGTGCGCCCGCTGCGGTCCGGATCAATGCGCCGAGCGCGGAGCACGCTAGCCGGCCGTTCAATCTGGCCCAGGGGTTGCGCCGCGCGGCGCCGTCCCCGATTCTCTCCCCAGCATGCGACCGAAGCACCTCCTACCGCTCCCGCTCGCCCTGGCGAGTCTGTTGGCCTCGGCCGGTTGCGGTTCCGAGCCCGGCGCCGCCCCGCCCGATGGCCAGGGCCTGGTGATCCTGCCCTACGACGGTCCGCTCGCGCGCGGGGTCGCGACGCGCGACCAGCGCCCCTACTTCCACGACTTCGGGCGCGTGCCCGACGGCGACACGGTCACGCGCGTCTTTCGCCTTCGCAACGACGATCCGCGCGACGTGTCGATCACGCGCGTGGACCCCGGCTGCGGCTGCACGGTCGCGGCCCTGCGCGCGGTGCGCGCCGACGGCCGGATCGAGAAGGGCTTGCCGATCGTCTCCAAGGCCGAGAAGCTCGTGACGATCGCGCCGGGCGAGCACGCTGAGCTGGAAGTGCGCGTGGCCACGCGCGACCTCAGCACCAAGAACGCCGACAAGCTCATCACCCTGCGCGTCCTGACCGACTCGCCCAACGGGTACTTCCTGACGTTCGAGGTCCACGTCCTGGCGGAGCAGCCCTTCGCGGTCGTGCCCGGTAGGCTCATGCTCGGCCCGATTCCCGAGAACGGCGGCGGCGAGGGCAAGGTCGAAATCGTGCGCGCCGGAGGCTTCCAGTTCCGCCCGACGCAGCTGCTCGAGCTGCCCGCGGGGGTCTCGGCCGAGCTTTCCAGCGAAATGCGCAGCCTGGTCGAGGTGTGGGTCTTGCGCGCGCGCCTCGAGCCGCCGCTCGCGCGCGGGCCGTTCGAGGCCACGCT
>JABFRZ010000423.1 GCA_013140785.1 Planctomycetota bacterium
CGAGTAGCCAACAGTGAAGTCGCGCCCGCGCGTGAGCCCCGAGACCTGCGCCAGGATCGGCGCGACCACCTCGTCCGTGACGCCCGGATAGACGGTGGACTCGACCACCACGATGTCTCCGGGCGTGAGCGCGGCCCCGACGGTACGCGCCGCGCCACGGAGGGCCGTGAGGTCCGGTCGCTTGAAGGAGTCGATCGGGGTCGGCACGGCCACCACGTGGAAGTCGGCCGCGCGCAGCTCGTTCGGGTCGTCGGTCACGCGCAAGCCACTGGCGGCCAGCTCGCCCGGTTCGACCGTGCGCGTGCGGTCCTTCCCGGAGCGCAGCTCGCGCACGCGCGCCGAGTCGATGTCGAAGCCGATCGTGCCCGGAAAACGCCGTGAAAACGCCACGGCCAGCGGGAGCCCCACGTACCCGAGCCCGACCACCGAGATGCGCCGCATGGCCCGCGATGATAACGGTCGGAGGCCGCGCTTCGCACACGCTTCAAGACTCCACCTTGATTTGGTGCGAGCGGGTCGGGCATCCTCTGCCGACGCGCTCGGGAGAGCAGAGTACGCGCGCGATTCCATGCAGGCACCCTCCAGAGGGGCGCGCTCCAGCGCGTCTGTCGCGCTCGAGCCCGGCCTGGCGCGGCTGCGGGCCGAGCCCGCGCTTCCGGCCCGCGGGGCGTACGCGCGCTACGGGCGCCCGTGCCTGCGCGCGGCTTTGCTCGTCGCGAGCGTGGTCCCGGCCGCCCTGCTCGGCCTCCCGATCGCGCTGCTGAACGCGCTCTACTTCCGCAGCCTGCGCGAGGTGCTCTTCCGCCAAGAGCGCGTCGGTCTGGGCGGGCGCGTGTTCTGGATCCACAAGTTTCGCACGATGCGCTCCGACGAGGCGGGCGCCTTCCACTCCTGGTGCAACGGCCAGGACGGGCTGCGCGTCACGCTCTTCGGCCGCTTCCTGCGCAACACGCACCTGGACGAGCTTCCGCAGCTCTTCAACATCCTGCGCGGCGAGATGGACTTCATCGGTCCACGTCCGGAGATGCTCGAGATCCACGCCTGGGCCTGCGAGCGCATCGCCGGCTTCGCGCGGCGCAACAGCGTGCGGCCGGGCCTGACCGGCCTGGCCCAGGTGACGCTGGGCTACGCCGACAAGGACGCGGCCCAGTACCGCAAGAAGCTGCTGCTGGACCGGACCTACATCGCCCGCCGCTCCCTGCGCCTCGATCTCTCGATCCTGGCGCGGACCCTGGCCTGGATCGCTCTAGGGCGCGGCTGGCGGCACGCCCCGCGCGCCGGCGAACCGCGCTGAGAGCGCGCCGGCTCGTACCATGCCCGCATGCGCTCCACGGGCTTCGTCTCGCCGCCGGTCTGCCGCGAGCACGATCCCGGACGCGGCCATCCCGAGCGTCCCGACCGGCTCGTGAGCGTGTGCGCGCGCCTGGAATCAGCGGGGCTACTGGCCGAGCTCGACACGCGCGCGACGCGCGCCGCCACCCCGCTCGAGCTCGCGCGCGTGCACTCCGACGAGCACATCGAGCGCGTACGCTCGGCCTGCCGGCGCGCGCCACTCGCGCTCGATTCCGACACGAGCGTATCGGCGGCCTCCTACGAAGCCGCGCTGCACGCGGCCGGGGGCGTGCTGGAGGCGGTCGAGCGCGTGCTCGCGGGCGAGTGGCGCAACGCCTTCTGCGCGGTCCGTCCGCCTGGGCACCACGCCGAGCGCGACCGATCACAAGGCTTCTGCTTGTTCAACAACGTGGCCGTGGCGGCCGCCGCGCTGCGCGCGCAGCACGGCCTCGCGCGCGTGGCCATCGTCGATTGGGACGTACACCACGGCAACGGCACGCAGCACCTGTTCGAGCGCGACGGCAGCGTGTTCTACGCCAGCCTGCACCAGTGGCCGCTGTACCCGGGCACGGGCGCCGAGGACGAGCGCGGCATCGGCCCAGGCGAGGGCGCGACGCGCAACTGCCCGCTCCCGGCCGGAGCCGGCGACGCGCAGTGGCTCGCGGCATTCGAGCAGGTGCTGCTGCCCGAGCTCGAGGCCTTCGCCCCCGAGTTCGTGCTGGTCTCGGCCGGCTTCGACGCGCATCGGCTCGACCCGCTGGCGGGCACGAACCTGAGCGAGCGCGCCTACGCCGAGATGAGCGCGCGCTTGCTCGAGCTGGCGGCCAAGAGCGCCAGCGGACGCCTCGTCGCGGTGCTCGAGGGCGGCTACCACCTCACGGCCCTGGCGAGCTGCGTCGAGACACACCTCGGAGCCCTGCTGCAGGGCGCGCACCCATGACGCTCGGCCCCGAAGACCACGCTCGCGACGCGGCCGGACTGAGCTACGTCTACCCGGTCGTCTCGCGCCGGGCCGAGGGCGTCTCGCTCGGAGTCAACCTCAACCCGAACAACGCCTGCAACTGGCGTTGTGTCTATTGCCAGGTGCCCGGGCTCGTGCGCGGACGCGCGCCGGAGATCGACCTCGCGCTGCTGGAGCGCGAGCTGCGCGGGCTCCTGGGCGAGATCGTGCGCGGCGACTGGCTCGCGCGTCACGCGCCCGAGGGCGCGCGCCGCCTCGTGGACGTGGCCTTCTCCGGGAACGGCGAGCCCACCAGCTCGCCGCAGTTTCGCGCCGCGCTCGAACTCGCGCGCAGCGCGCTGGGCGAACTCGGACTGCTCGGGCGCGTGAAGCTCGTGCTGATCACCAACGGCTCGCTCGTGCACCAGAAGGACGTGCAGGCGGGTCTGCGCGTGCTCGCCGGCGCGCACGGCGAGCTGTGGTTCAAGCTCGACAGCGCGACCGACGCGGGCATGCGCGCGCTCAACGACGTCGCACCGGGCATGGCCCGCGTGCGCGCCAACCTGCGCAGCGCCTGCGAGCTCGCGCCCACTTGGATCCAGACCTGCGTACTCGCGCTGAGCGGCGCGCCTCCGGGCGCGGACGAGCTCGGCGCGTACGAGGACTTCCTGCGCGCGCACCTACGCGAGAGCACGCCGCCGCGCGGCATCTTGCTGTACGGCATCGCGCGACCCTCGCACCAGCCAGAGGCGCCCGAGCTCACGCGCCTCCCCGCGGCCTGGCTCGAGCGCCGGGCCGAGCGGCTGCGGACACTGGGCCTCGAGGTACGCGTGTACCCGTGAAACGCTGCAGTTAGGGCCCGCGCAAGAATGACTTGGACGTTGCGGCGGCCCTCGCCGCCGCTGGCTGCGTTGCGCCTCCTCGGAAACCATGCAGGTTGCCTTCCATGAGAAGGCCCTCTGCAGTCAAGGGGGGGTGTCGGTTTTTTTTGCCGGTCGAGACCGGCGTCTTTGATTTCGATCCACGCGCGAGCCGTTGTCGAGCCGCAGGCTTCCATTCGCACTCGTCGAGGCGCTCCACGGTGGGAGCGCGGTGCATGAGGGGGTCCGTCCGCCGAGACCCAGGAACGCGTCCACCGCGCGCCCTTCGAAGCGTTTGGGATCGTCGATCGTCAGCAGGTAGGAAAACGACACGATCGAGCCCACGCCGGGCACGGACTGCAGGAGCTCCGTCAACGGGTAGCGTTCTGCACACAGGCG
>JABFRZ010000110.1 GCA_013140785.1 Planctomycetota bacterium
TTCTCGGTGCGCGCGTGCTCCGCCGGCGTGTGCTCGACCACCACTGCGGATCCGGGCAGGACCAGGTCCACGCGCACGTCGTACAGGTTGCCCTTGCGGTGGCGGGGATGGAGACGGGCGATGCGGACGTGACAGTCCGTGATCCGGCCGTGGAAGCGCGCGAGCTTCTCGGCCTCGCCCCGGCACAGGCGCTCGATCTGGTCCGAAGCGGTCAGGTCGCGAAAGGTCACGCGGACGGGGCTTTCCATCGGTTCTCTTCTGGTTTCCGACCCCATGGCGCTGCGCGAAAGAGCGTTGCCCGCCGACCTGGGGCCTCGACAGTCGGCGGGCTCGCCCGCGCTGCGGCACGCAGCCGCAGCGCGTCTCCCAGGGGACTACTTCACCTTGATGGGGATCTTGGCCGCCGGGGTCGGCTCGAGCTTGGGCACCTTGATCTCCAGCAAACCCTTCTGGAAGGTCGCCTCGATCGATTCGCGGTCCAGGCGCAGGTTCTCGGGCAGGCTCAGCGTGCGCGAGAACTTCCCGTACTGGGACTCGACGCGGTGGTACTCCTTGCCCTTCTTCTCTTCCTCCCACTTGCGCTCGCCCGAGATGTAGAGCTGATTGCCCATCACGTCGATGTCGATGTCCTTGGCGTCCATGCCAGGGAGCTCGAGCGTCACGGTGTAGTGATTCTCGGACTCCGAGACGTTCATGGGCGGAAAGGCGCGCGCCTCGAGCACGGCCGGCAAGCGCCGCTGGAAGGCGTTGAAGGGATCCGGGAAGTTCTTCCAGAAGTCCTCGAAGTCGTCCTGTAGGGCGAGGGATCCTTCATGTTGTCTGCGCCAGGGAATGAGGCTCATGGTTGGCTCCTTGCTGTGCTGGATCGCTGAATTGCTGGTTTGCTGAATTGCTGAGTGGTTGGGCTCGTGGGTTACAGGATTGGTGACTGGGTTCCGGACCAGGAGTGCGTCCCATGCGGACACTACGACTGAAACGGGGTCGCGCGCGCTCCGCCGAAGGGGGTAGTGAGACCGTGGAGTTGGGGGGAGGCGCGTGCCGCGCACTCGCCGACCGGGCCCGTCCGCAGGGATCCTCCGCCACCACTCGGTACGCACTGGCGTCTTGACCGAGTTCTGTTCGCACCGACTGCCGTCGCTGCCGAGGCCGAAGAAGACGGCGCGCACGACGTCGTCCTCTTCGGTGTCGAACTCGTCGTCCCAGTCCAGGCTCAGGTGCGTCACGTCGTCGGTGATGCCGAGCGTGAAGTGGCGCTTGGGCCGCTCGGCGCGGAGCTCGGCCAGCGCGGCCGCGAGCATGGTTGTTTGTGGAAAGGCCACGTCGACGGCGAGGACGCGCGCTCCGCCACGTGCGAGCGCCAACGCCGTGCAACCCCCGGCACGGATGATCGTCGGACTGCGCGACGGCATTCAACGCGGCCAGACGCACCTCGTCGCTCTTGTTGGCGAGCAGCGAGAGCGACGTCTGGCTCCCACGCGCGCCCGCAGGAAGCCGACCAGGCTCCCATCGACCGACATGGACCGGCCGGACGTGCTGGGTACGCACACTGTCCCCCCGCGCATGCGCCGTTGGGTGGATGCCCCCCCGCGCGGGGCTGGGCTAGCCTCGCTCTAGGTTGGAGGTCATGACCATGACCACTCCCATGCGAACGTGTACTCGTGACGAGGCGATCGGGGACTTGCGCAAGACCTTCGAGAGCCTCCAGGACGACCAGCACTCCATCTGTCAGGTCGCCGCGCAGCGCAACCTCTTCTGCCGCGGCTTCGCGCAGTGGACGTTGACCGAGCTGCGCCAGCGCTACCCGCAGATCACGCGCTCGCGGCCGCGGCTCACGCGCCAGCAGCTCGAGGATCTGGCGAACCGCTGGCAGCTCGCGCGCCAGTGGGCGACGGGCGAGCCGACCGCCTGCGACGTCCAGAGCAAGGAGCTCCGCTCCCAGCAGTGCCTCGGCTGGGACGAATGGAGCGACGAGGATCTCGAGGCCTTCCACGCCACGCTGTGCTCCGAGCCGATCGAGATCGTGCCGAACTGAGCAGCCGAGCAGGCGGGCTCACGGGCTTTCAGATGAACTTGCCCGTGTACGAGATCAGGCTGCGCATGTAGTTGGCGCGCTCGTAGGCGCTCGGGTCGGGGCAGTTCTCGCGGCTGAGGCTGCCCTTGAGTTGCTCGATCGAGGCGTAGCCGTGCTGTTCCATCCAGGTCCGGATGCCCGCCTGCATCCGTGTGAAGTGCGCGGGCCCCTGCTTCAGGACCGACGAGGTGGCCATGACGGCGTCGGCGCCCACCATGAGCAGCTTGAGCGCATCCTCGGCCGTGTGGACACCGCTCGAAGCCGCCAGCGAGGCCGCCAGCTTGCCCCTCAGGATCCCGATCCATTGCAGCGGGATGCGCGAGTCGTAGGAGTCGGAGAGGACGAGGCTCGGCACGAGCTCGAGCTTCTCCAGGTCGATGTCCGGGCGCAGGTAGCGGTTGAAGAGCACGAGTCCGTCCGCGCCGACCTCCACGAGGCGCCTGGCCATGTGCGCCGGCGCGCTGAAGCCGGGGCCGATCTTGACCGCCAGGGGCAAGCGCACGGCGGCACGGACGATGGCCACGAGATCGAGCATGCGCCGCTCGAGCTCGGCTCCGCTCGTGTCGAGATCGGTCGAGACCACGTAGACGTTGAGCTCGAGCGCGCTGGCGCCGGCCTGTTCCAGCTCGTGGGCGTAGTGTGCCCAGCCGCCGGCCGTGCAGCCGTTCAGGCTGGCGCAAACGGGAATGGCCAGCTCCGCGCGCGCGCGCCGGAGGACGTCGAGGTAGGCCTCGGGCCCGAGCGGGTAGCCGTCCGGCGCGGGACGGTAGTCGAGGGCCTCGGCGAAGGACTCGCTCCCGTACTCGCGCAGGGCTTGCAGCGAGAGCTCCTCGTGCTCGATCTGCTCCTCGAAGAGCGAGGGCATGACCGCCATCGACGCGCCGGCCTGCTGGACGGCGCGCAGGCCCGCGAGGGTCCCGGTCATGGGCGAGGCCGAAGCCACCAGCGGACCGGAGAGCTCGAAACCGAGGTAACGCGTTCGCAGATCGACGCTCATGACGGCACCTCACCTGTCCGCTGGCCCTGGTCCGGGTCGGCAACGCCGCGCTCGACGCCGGCGAGCTGCTGGTAGTAGCGCCAGCGCTCGTCGATGTCCTCCTGCGCAAGCTCCATCAGATGCGCCGCGTGCTCGGGGTTGGCGCGCGCGAGCATGGCGAAGCGTGCCTCCTTGGCCGCGAAGTCCTGGAACGTGAGGCGTGGCTTCGCGCTGTCGAGCTGGAACGGATGAGCCCCGGAGCCGCCGATGCGCGGGTCGTAGCGGAAGAGCGGCCAGAAGCCGCTCGTCACGGCCTCGCGCTGGTGGCCCATGGCGCTGGACATCTCGATGCCGTGCGCGATGCAGTGGCTGTAGGCGATGATCAGCGACGGACCGTGCCACGTCTCGGCCTCGCGAAAGGCCTCGAGCGTCTGCCTTGGATTGGCGCCCATGGCGATCTGGGCCACGTACACGTTGCCGTAGGCCGCCGCGATCAGGCCCAGGTCCTTCTTGCGAACGCTCTTGCCGCCGGCGGCGAACTTGGCCACGGCCGCGCGCGGCGTCGCCTTGGAAGCCTGGCCGCCGGTGTTGGAGTAGACGCCCGTGTCGAGCACGAGCACGTTCACCTTGCGGCCCGAGGCCAGCACGTGGTCGAGCCCGCCGAAGCCGATGTCGTAGGCCCAGCCGTCGCCGCCCACGATCCAGACCGACTTCTCCACCAGCGCGTCGGCCAGCTCGAGGAGTTCGTGCGCGCGGGGGTCGTCGAGCGACGGGAGACGACGTTTCAGTTCCTCCGCCGCGGCGCGCACGGCCGCGAGACCGACCTCGCTCGCCTGCTCGCCCTCGAGCAGGACGCGTACGAGCTCGTCCCCGAGATGCGCTGCGAGCGCCCGCAGATGGGCGCGCGCGACGTTGCGCCGCTGATCGCAGGCCAGGCGCAGCCCCAGCCCGAACTCGGCGTTGTCCTCGAACAGGGAGTTCGACCAGGCTGGGCCGCGCCCGTCCTTGTTCTTGGTCCAGGGCGTGGTTGGCAGGTTGCCGCCGAAGATCGAGGAGCAGCCGGTGGCGTTGGCGATCAGCAGGCGATCCCCGTGGAGCTGCGTCAGGAGCTTCAGGTAGGGCGTCTCGCCGCAGCCGGCGCAAGCACCCGAGAACTCGAACAACGGCTCGAGCAGCTGGCTGCCCTTGAGCGTGTCGCGCTCGACCCGCGTGCGCTCGATCTCGGGCAGGCCGAGGAAGAAGTCGAAGCGCGCGCGCTCGCGCGCGAGGTGCTCCTCGCGCGGCCGCATGTCGATGGCCTTGTGCTTGGCGACCTCCTTGCTGCGGGCCGGGCACACGTCGACGCACATGCCACAGCCGGTGCAGTCGTCGGGCGCCACCTGGATCGTCATCATCCGACCGGGTAGGTCCTTGCCGGACCAGTTCTTCGACGGGAAGGCCGGCGGTGCTCCGTCGAGGTGCGCGGGCTCGTAGGCCTTCATGCGAATGGCCGCGTGCGGGCAGACCAGCGCGCACAGGGCGCAGTCGATGCAGATCGAGGCGTCCCAGATCGGGATCTCGTGCGCGATCCCGCGCTTCTCCCAGCGCGCCGTCCCGGTCTGGAACGTGCCGTCCACCGGCAGCGCGCTCACCGGTAGGAGGTCGCCTTTCCCGGCCAGCATCAGCGCGGTCACGCGCTGGACGAACTCGGGCGCCACCGCCGGGACGGCGGGTAGACGCCGCAGCCCGCCGGCGGTCGCGCGCGGCAGCGCGACTTCGTGCAGCGCGGCCAGCGCGCCGTCGACCGCCGCGAAGTTGCGCTCGAGCACGGCCCGGCCGCGCTTGCCGTAGGACTCCTCGATGAACTCCTTGATGCGCGCCAGCGCTTCCGCGCGCGGCAGGATCCCGCTCAGCGCGAAGAAGCAGGCCTGCATCACCGTGTTGATGCGCCCGCTGAGGCCCGCCGCCTCGGCCACGCGGTTCGCGTCGACCACGTAGAAACGCAGCTTGCGCTCCAGGATCGTGCCCTGCACCTCGAGCGGCAGGTGCTCCCAGACCTGCGCGGGCTCGAAGGGGCAGTTCAGGAGGAACAGCGCGCCGGGCGCAGCCAGCTGCAGCACGTCCGTGCGCTCCAGGAAGTGGAACTGGTGGCAGGCCACGAAGCTGGCCCGGCGCACGAGGTACGTCGAGCGGATCGGGCGCGGCGAGAAGCGCAGGTGCGAGACCGTGACCGCGCCCGCCTTGCGCGAGTCGTAGACGAAGTAGCCCTGGGCGAAGAGCGGCGTGTTCTCGCCCACGATCTTGACCGAGTTCTTGTTCGCACCGACGGTGCCGTCGCTGCCCAGGCCGTAGAAGACGGCGCGCACGACGTCGTCCGCTTCGGTGTCGAACTCGTCGTCCCAGTCCAGGCTCAGGTGCGTCACGTCGTCGGTGATGCCGAGCGTGAAGTGGCGCTTGGGTCGCTCGGCGCGGAGCTCGGCCAGCGCGGCCGCGGCCATGGCCGGCGTGAACTCCTTGGAGGAAAGGCCGTAACGTCCGCCGATCACCGCCGGCGCCGGCGCGTCGCCGTGGACGTCGCGCCAGCTCTCGTGCAGCGCGGTGAGCACGTCCTGGTACAGCGGCTCGCCCGGCGCACCGGGCTCCTTGGTGCGGTCGAGCACCGCCAGGGCGCGCACGCTGCGCGGCAAGGCCGCGACGAAGTCCGCGGTGGAGAACGGCCGGAACAGGCGTACGGTGAGGAGGCCGACCTTCTCGCCGCGCCGCACGAGTTCCGCCACGGCCTCGCCGGCCGCGCCGGCACCCGAGCCCATCAGTACGAGCACGCGCTCGGCGTCGCGCGCGCCCTCGTAGTCGAACAGGTCGTAGCGCCGGCCCGTGCGCCGCGCGAGGTGTTCCATGGTGCGCTTCACGACGGCAGGCACCTCGTCGTAGAACGGGTTCGCGGCCTCGCGCGCCTGGAAGAAGACGTCGGGATTCTGGGCCGAGCCGCGCAGCACGGGGTGGTCGGGCGTGAGCGCGCGCTGCCGATGGGCTCGGATCGCGTCCGGATCGAGCAGCGCGCGCAGGTCTTCGTCCGCCAGCGGCTCGATGCGCGCCACTTCGTGCGAGGTGCGGAAGCCATCGAAGAAGTGGAGGAACGGCACGCGCGCCTCGAGCGTGGCCGCGTGCGCCACCAGCGCGAGGTCCTCGGCCTCCTGGACCGAGGAGGCGCACAAGAGCGCCCACCCGGTGGAGCGCGCCGCCATCACATCGCTGTGGTCCCCGAAGATCGAGAGCGCGTGCGTGGCGAGCGTGCGTGCGGCCACGTGCACGACCGCGGGCGTCAGCTCGCCGGCGATCTTGAACATGTCGGGGATCATGAGCAGCAAGCCCTGCGAGGCGGTGAAGGTCGTCGCCAGCGCCCCGGCCTGCAGCGCGCCGTGGACCGTACCGGCGGCGCCGGCCTCGCTCTGCATCTCGATCACCTCCGGGACCGTGCCCCACAGGTTCGGCTGGCCGGCGCGGGCCCAGGCGTCGCACAACTCGCCCATCGGGGATGCGGGCGTGATCGGGTAGATGGCGATGATCTCGCTGGCTCGATAGGCGACGCGCGCGGCGGCCTCGTTGCCATCGATGGTGAGGGACGTGCTCGTCATGTTCGCTTCCCTTGCTGGGCGTCCGTGCGCGCCCGAAGATCATGCCGAGAGGGATTTTACTCACCGGCCTCCGCCGGGCTCTCGCCAAACGCGTCCCGATCCGACAGGCGCTCGGCCTCGCTGCCCACCAGTGCGCATCCGACCAGAGCGAAGTGCGCACGAGCCGATCCGGCTCGTGAGTCGATGGCGTTCTTCGATCGGAACTCCATCCGGAGGGATGACGCATGCAAGCACTCCAAGTACTGGCCAGAGAGCACGCGGCGATCGCGGCGTGCTGCGAGCGGTTCGAGGCGGAGATCGGCGCGACCGTCGCCAGGTGCGAGGTCGATGCCGAGGCCATGGATCGCCTGCTGCGCTTCTTCGAGGTACAGGTCGATGGCCACCACCAGGAGAAGGAGGAGCGCATCTTCATGCCCCGGCTGCTCACCCGAGCGCCCGGCGCAGACGTGTTCGTGCTGCGCTTTCTGTTCGACGACCACGGCGCGCAGCGGCAGCTTCTGGCGCAGATGCGCGCTCAAGTCGAGGGCGTCACCTACGGAGAACCCAACTCGATCGCCGTCCTCGTGCGCGCTGCGAAGAGCTATCTGCGCGCGCAGCGCCAGCACTCCCGGTGGGAGCAGACGACCCTGTTCCCGATGGCCCGACGCATCCTGGGTCCCAGGGACGACCGCGCCCTCCTCAACGGATTCCGGCGGCTGGACGAGCTGTGGGGCACGGCCGTGTGGGACGCGGCTCGCTCGCTTGCCGAATGGCTGGACCAGCGCCGTGCGCTGGTCGCGGTCTGACCTCCCAGGCGAGGGCGCGGGCCCGGTCCCCGTGGGTCTCCGCATCGACTCTCGCTTCCGCTGCGCTCAGGATGGACGTGTTCTACGCCCGAAGCCGGATGGGGTCTCCGCACCGTCGCTCCTAGTGGTGTGAGTCGCGCAGAGGGGCCTTTATCCCGAGGTCGCCTGCGTTCGCCGCAAGGCGCGCCGCCGACGCGACTTCGATGCAAGTCTCGGAGAAGGCGCAACGCCGCGGCGGGCGCAGGCGGCCCGGGATAAAGGCCCCTATGTGCGACTCACACCACTAGCATCGACGGCCGTCCCTGGACGATCCGAGGAGCACTCCCATGAAGGTTCGAGAGCTGATGGTCCGGCGCGTCGCCACGGTGAGCCCCGAAGATCGACTGGATTTCGCCGTGAAGCGGATGAAGGAACGCAACTGCGGCTGCCTGGCGGTCGTGAACGACGAGTACCGGGCGCTGGCCGTGGTGACCGACCGGGACATATGCATGGCGGCCCTGGAGTCCGATGCGCCGCTCTCCAGACTCGCCGTGAGGAACGCCATGAGCCCGACCCTGGTGACTTGTCAGGTCGAGGACTCCATCGCCGAGGCTGAGCGGTTGATGGGCTTGCATCAAGTGCGGCGCCTGCCCGTGGTCGATGCTCTGGGCCGACTGGAAGGCCTGCTTTCCTTGGACGACATCGCCAGGGAGGCGCGCCGCGAGAAGGGGCTGATCGTTCCGCCCGTTTCGGCCGAGGCCGTGGGCCGGACCATGGGCGAGATCGGCCGTCCCCACCTCGTCAGCGAGACTTGATCGTCGACGTGGCCGGCGGGCCTGTCCCCCCGCGCGTGCTGATTCCGACGGTGGCGTGCGGTCTGCGCACTATCTCCCCGAGGCTTGCGCACTGTAGCCGTCCTCGCCGCCGCGCGGGGGCGCCTATCCTGCTGCTCGCGCGAGAGTGCTGCGGGTCATCTCGCCCGTACGCTCGCTGCACAGCCACCGAGGAGTCGGAGTCATGGTGATTCTCTGCGGAGTGGATGGTTCGGCACCGGCGCGCGAAGCGGCCCGCGCCGCAACTGCACTCGCCAAGCGAGCCGGTGAGGCGCTGCAGCTCCTCTACGTGCAAGACGTGTTCGTGATGAACGTCGCGGGACCGGACGGGGCCGGTGCCGGTTCGCTGGCGAGCCAGCAGTTCCTGGAAGACGACCGCAGGAGAATGGGGGCCGAGCTGGAGGCGCTGGCCGCGGCCCTGACGCGCGAGTTCCACACGGAGGTCAGCCAGCGCATCGAGGTCGGCTCCCCGGAGAGCGAGCTTTCGCGCTGCGCCCAGGAGCTGCGCGCTTCTTTCCTCGTCGTCGGAGCGCTCGGGCGTCGCCAGGGCTCGATGTGGCGGCTCGGAAGCGTCGCCGATCGGCTCTCGCAGTCCGCGCCCGTCCCCGTGCTGGTCGTGCGCACGGCGAATGGCTTCGCACGCTGGGCGCTCGAGGACCAGCCGCTGCGGGTCGTCGTGGCGCTCGGCAGCGGGTCCTCGACCGCCCTGGCGCTCGAAACAGTCTCCGACCTGCGGCGCCTCGGCCCCTGTGAGGTCGTCGAGGCACACGCATACGATCCCCGGCGCGAGGCGCAGCGCCTGGGGTTCGCCAGCCCGGAGGAGGTCGAGACCAGGCGCGCGATCGAGGGCACTCTCGCGCGCGAGCTGCCTGCGCGCTTCGCCGAGCAAGTCCGCGCGGGCGAGGCCCGCTTCGTCGCGCTCCCCGCACAGGGGCACGTGGCCGAGACGCTGGCCGAGTTCGTGGAGAACGAGCGTGCCGACCTAACCGTGGCCGGCTCGCGCGAGCGGGGCGCCCTGCAGCGCCGCTTCCTTGGCTCAGTCTCCTACGGCCTGGTCGGCCTGTCGCCCGGGAACGTCCTGGTCGCGCACGGCCTGCGCCTCATCCCGGAGGTCCAGGCCCCGCGCGCACCCGCTAGCGTGCGCAGGGCCCTGGTGGCGACGGACCTCTCCGAGTCGGGGAATCGCGCCGTGGACTACGCCCTGGGCCTGCTGCCCGAGGGCGGCCAGCTGGTTCTCCTGCACGTCTTGCCCGCTCCTGCGCCCAGGCTGGCGATGGAGCTGGTTCCGGACCCGCTGCGAAAGAGCCCGGAGGAGCGGCGCATGAGCCGCTCGCTCGCGGAGGCCGAGCTGCGCAAGTTGCTCCCAGCGCAGGGGCGAGCGCTCGAGGTCGAGGTCGAGGCCACCGAAGCCGAAGATGTCTCCAAGGCCATCCTGCAAGCGGCCGAGCGCCACGGCGTCGATCTCGTGCTCGTCGGCCGGCACGGTCACGGCCGGATCGGCCCGCTCTTGCTCGGTTCGATCGCGCGCCGAGTGGCCCAGCGCAGCTCGCGCCCGGTGCTGGTCGTTCCGGAGGCTGGCGGCGCCGGCTGAGCGCACAACGCACGCTTCGTCGCGCTCCCCGCGCGGGGACACGCGGCCGAGACCCGGAGCGAGTTCATGGAGATGGGCGCGACGACCTGGCATGTCCCTCCGGGATCAGGGTCTCCGGAAGAACCCCAGGTCCGTCAGAGCTCGAGGGCCGTGAGAGCCTCTGGGAGCGAGGACGGGCGAAGGTAGATGACGTAGCCGTATCCGCCTCGGCCATCGGCCACCCCGCTGGTGGCGTAGACTTCCGCCCCGGCCGCGTCCAGCTTCTGGTGCACCGTCGCAAGAGCACCCAGCTCGTCGTCGCCCTGGGCAAGGATGGCGGGGTGGGGTCCATCGAACGTCAGCCGGGCCTGCGCGCCCTCGCGCTGCAATCGCGCGGCGTCCTCCGGGAACAACGTGAGCTGGGTCTTTCCCTGACCGAAGGGTACGGCGGCAAACGCCAGCAAGTTGATGCCCTGGCCAGCCCAGCCCTCGAGGAGCTGGCAAGCCTCACCCGTCTCTCCCGGAACCGACAGGTAGAAGTAGTCGACCTTCTTGAGCTCGAAAGCCACGCGAACACCTCCAAGCCGAGTGGAGCGACCGGCGGAACTCGCGTCTGTACGCAGCAGGGCGCAGCTCGCGCGCTCGGCTCGACCAGCTTTCGGAGGGAGCGTCAGCAGACGAGGTCTCCGAGCGCGCGCTGCCGTGGATCGGTTCACGCGGTGAGCCGCTCGTCCACGGCGTTCGGGTCCGCGCGCAGCAGAGGTCCGCCGAAGAGCACGGCATGGCCCGACTCCCAACCCTCGGCCCAGCGCCGACGCCGCGGACGGGAATCGAGCCCCGCGGCGCGGCTGGAACCGCGTTCACGAGCGGCGCCGGTAGGCCTGCGCCGCATGCACGCGCTCGTGCGCCAGCTCGGTGGCGGCCATGCGCGGGAGGATCTTGCGGGAGCGACTGCGCTGCAGCACCTCGGTCGTGTTGCGGCGGATGCGCTCGGCGATGGCCTCGAGGGCCGCGGCCTGGCTCCCGCCGTGGTACTCGATCGCGGCGCAGATGACGCCGCCCGCGTTGGCGATGAAGTCCGGCACGCACAGCACGCCGCGCGCGTGGAGCGCGGCCTCCGCCTCGGCCGTGACCGGGATGTTGGCTCCCTGCAGGATCAGCCTGGCGCGCACGGCGCCGGCGTTGTCCGCGCGGATCGTGTCGGGCCGGGCGGCCGGCACGAGGATGTCGCACGCGAGCGCGAGGAGCTCCTCGCGCGCGAGCGAGCGCGCGCCCGGGAAGCGCGCGACGCTGCCCGTCTCGCGCTTGAAGGACAAGAGCGCCGCGAGGTCCAGGCC
>JABFRZ010000529.1 GCA_013140785.1 Planctomycetota bacterium
CTCCCGCCCAGCCACTGCGAAAGTCGAAGGAGGACTGGAGATCGTCGTTCGCATAGAGCGTGACGATTCCGCCATGGTCTCCCGCGTTGCCTTGGTCGTCCAGCCGGAAGAGAGAAGCGAGCACGATCGAGCACAGCAGGAGACGGGGACCGGTGGAATGCATGACAGTGTCCTCCAGATGGGCCAAGGGAAGTGGAACCGGCGGCGCCAAGCAGGGTCCGTGCCGCGGGGAGCATGGCTAGCAGCCCTCCATGAGAAGGCCCCCCGCGGTCCGGCCGGCCGCGTCCGGCTCGAGTCGGGCGCTGGCGCCTGGGCGGTCGTGCGCGAGTGCGAGATCCGCACCGGCGAGATGACCGAGCTCGTCTGGGCTCACTGATCCGAGCCAGGCGCCGCGGCGCCGAGCTCGAAGGCGAACGAAGCCCACAGGCCTTCCCAGTCGCCCTCGAGGCTCTGCTCGGGTTGCGCGCGGCGCTGGTGCACGGCGAAGGCGGCGAACGGGCCGGCGCTCGCGGGCAGGAACTCGGCGCGGCCGTGCTCGTCGGTGCGCGCGAGCAAGACGAGGTGCGGTGCGGTCAGGCGCACCAACTTGATCTGGCGGCCCTGCAGGGGCTGGCCGGCGAGTTCGAGGCAGAGACGCAGGGGCTGCTCCGGCTTCCATGCGTAGGGGTTCGTCTCGAGCACGAGTTCGAGCGGCAGGCCGACGTTGCGCTCGAAACCGTCGCGCTCGAAGCCGTCCGCCGGCCCATCCGCCACTCGAACGAGCGCCTTGTCGAAGCGCAGGTAGCTGTCGCGCCCGGGGAGCGCGCTCTCGCCGCGCCGTTCGCGTTCGGCGAGCACGTCGTCGAGGCCCTCCTCGGCGAGGAAGCCAGCGTACTTCGCGGCCTCGATCTCCACGAAGGCGTGGTTCGACTGGTACACGAAGAGGTGCGCGCCCGGCTGCTTCGCCTTGAAGAGGCCCGCGGGCGTCTTGCCGTCCAGGCCGAGCACGGGCTGCGCGCTCGGTGCACCCGGGGCCCAGCACTCGAAGCGCGTGAAGCGGCGCGGATCGCGCGGCTGCTGCTCGAACTGCTGCGGGTGGCCGACGCGGAGACTCAGCTCGATGCGCTCGCCCACGGCCGGCCGGAAGCTCGTGGGCGCGATCCAGTGATCGTGGGCCGCGAGCGTCGGGGCCAGAACGAGCCAGGCGAGGAGCGCCGCAGCGCTCCTCGCCCTACGATCACTGCGGGACGACCGCACCGGTATCGGCAGGCAGGACGTCATCGAAGGCGCTCTCGGCCGTGGGGAAGGCGAAGCTCGTCCCGTTGACCTCGATCGGGGCGCCGGACTCGTTGGTCCCGGCCTGGATCAGGTTCGTGACCGTGGAGTCGAAGGACGTGGCGCCGCCGCTCGAGTTGTTGCACGCGCCGCTCGCGGCGGCGAGGAGGAGAACGAATAGGCTGCGGATCATGGGAGGATTCCTCACTGTGCGCCGGCGAGCGGCGTCTTCAGGTACGGGAAGGTGGCGTCGGTGAACGAGTCGTCGAGGAAGGCGCCGTCGGTGAAGAGGAGCTGTCCGCTCGGCGCGTCGGCGAGCGGCAAGAGCACGCCCATCACCACGCGCAGCTCGATGTCCACCACGTCGTCGCCCGGACGGCGGCCGTTCGGGAAGCCCGCCAGGTCGTTGCCGATCACGCCGAGGCGCGACTGGGCGCCCTGCGCAACCGGGAGGATCGAGGTGTTCAAGCGCAGCATCTCGCCCACGGAGCCGTTCTCGTTGAGGGCGGTCACGCCCGTGAGGAAGGCCTGCACCAGGTCCGCGCGCGGGAAGAGCGTGGGCGCTGTGACCGGGAAGAGCACCTCGATCAGCGCCGGCAGGGTCGGGTGCGTGACGTAGGTCAGGAACTGCGCGTCGTCCTTGGGCTCGCTCGCGTTGAAGCGGTCCTTGTCGGGCAAGCCGATCACGACCTCGTTCACGAGCGGCGAGGAGAGGCGCGAGACCTGGGTCCACGCTCCGCCCTCGACGGACGCCTGGTTGTGGCCGCTCGGGTGCGGGTTGAGCACGCGCGCTTGGCGCAGGCTGGCCGTGGTCCAGCCGCCGAGGATCGTGTTCTGGCCCACGAGGCCCGCGATGGGGAGCTCGAGCACCAGCGACGTGACGTTGGCGTCGTCGAGCACGTCGCCCTCGCCGTTCTCCGGTCCGAGCGGGTTCGTGTTCACGAGGTCGAAGACCTCGCCCAGGTTCACCACGAACGGGTCCTTGCGCTGGCCCACGAACATCCGCCCTAGGCCGACCCCGGGGACGTCGATGTTGTAGAGGTACTGCCCGGCGTAGGCCGCGTAGTCCGCGATCGTCTTGGTGCCGATGTTGTCGGCCGGCTTGGTGAAGGTCGCGCTGCCGTCCGCGTCGTTCGTGACGGGCACGCTCGTGCCCGTGCGGCGGTCGCCGCTCACGAGCGTGACCGTGTAGCGCTCGCGCAGGTTCAGGTCCGGGTCGTCGAGGCCCGCGACCGCGCCCTTCTGGATCAGCGGGATCGGCACGCTCACCTTCGCGCCCACCGGGCCGATGTCGAGCGCCTGCTGCTGGAACTGGTTCTGGAAGCGGAACTGGAAGGTCAGGTCCTCGAGCGCGTCGCCGTTCGTGTCCAGGTGGATCTCGTACAGCGCCTCGGGGTCCATGAAGAAGTAGTTCGGGCCGCCATAGGGCGCCTCGAGCGGCATGTAGTTCGCGACCAGCGTCACGAAGCCCTGGCGGCCGGCCTCGTAGCTGCGGAAGAAGTAGAAGTCGGTCGCGTCGATCTTCGGGTGCTCGCTGACGAAGGGCGCCTCGCGGTGGCTGGAGGGCGACGGGAGGACCGGCGCGGCGGGCACGGGCGGAGCGCCCTTGAGCCCGGCCGCCCCGAGGAGCGCGAAGAAGGACAAGCGGATGGGGAGAATGGGATGCATGGGTGTGCGCGGAGTTGGAGGAGATGCGGGTTCGAGTCGGAATACGCCAGGGAGTCGCGCGGCGGATTTGGGAACCCGACTCTCTTGTGGAGGTTGCTGAAGGGCTGGGCGCTCTTGGAGCGCGAAGGCCTGGCCGACCGCAACGCGACCCGCCTTTTTCCGACGAACACCAATCCACCTTCCGCGCGCCTGTCATAGTGGGTCAAGCGTGGTCAGCCCCCCTCCCCCTCCCTCTGAAGGCCACCTCGTCGGGCTCGTCCGCCGCACGGCCGGGCACAGCGAGGGCGCGCTCGAAGAGCTCTACCGCGCCTTCGAGCAACCCGTCTACGGCCTGGCCCAACGCATCCTGCGCGACGAGCGCGCGGCCGAGGAAGCGGTCGTCGAGGTGTTCCAGCGCGTCTGGTCGCGCGCGGCGACATTCGACCCCGAGCGCGGGAAAGTGCTGGCCTGGGTCCTGACGATCACGCGCAGCGTGGCCCTCGAGGGGTTGCGCTCGCGCCGGCGCGAGCAGTCGAGCCGCGTGACGCTCGAGAACGCGGCCGAGGTCGCGCTCGAGGGGCCCGGCCCCGTGGCCGTCGCGGCCAGCGGCGAGAC
>JABFRZ010000242.1 GCA_013140785.1 Planctomycetota bacterium
GTCTTGCACACCGTGCGCGCGCTGCTGGACGGGCAGGGCCGAGCGCGGCGCGACGCAGAGGGTCGGCCGCTGACCGAGGAGCACCCGCGCTTCACGGCCGCGCGCGACGCGCTGGGCGCCTTCGCCGAGCTCGAGAAGAGCCCGGACTACCTGCACACCTACCGCCTCACTCCGGTCTCGGTGTGGAACGCCGCCGCGCTCGGGCTCTCGGCCGCCGACATCCTCGCGCGCCTCGAGGAATTCGCGTGCGTGCCCATCCCGCGCAACGTGGAGAGCGAGATTCGTACCTGGATCGCGCGCTACGGTCTCTTGCGCATCGAGCGTATGGCCGAGACGGCCGAGGCGGCCGGGTCTGCGCGCTTCGAGCTGTGCTCGCACGCGCCCGAGGCCCTGGCCGAGGTGCTGGGGCACGACGCGGTTCAGAAGCTGCTCGAGCCGGAGTCCGGCGGCCGGGTTTTTCTGCGCGAGGAACAGCGCGGCTCGCTCAAGCAGGCGCTGATCAAGCTGGGCTTCCCCGTGGACGACCGCGGCGGCTACCTACGCGGCGATCCGCTGGCGGTCGTCCTGCGCACGCGCACGCGCGGCGGCCTCGCCTTCGCGCCGCGTCCGTACCAATTGCAGGCGGCCGAGGGCTTCTACCGCGGCGGCAGCGTGCTCGGCGGCAACGGCGTGGTGGTGCTGCCGTGCGGCGCCGGCAAGACGGTGGTCGGCCTGACGGTCATGGGGCTGGTGGGGGAGAAGACCCTGATCTTGACGACCAACACCGTCGCGGTGCGCCAGTGGCGCGAGGAGCTGCTCGACAAGACCGAGCTCACGAGCGCGGACGTGGGCGAGTACACGGGTGACGAGAAGAGCGTGCGGCCCGTGACGGTCAGCACCTACCAGATGCTCACGTGGCGCCGCTCGAAGACCGATGCGTTCGAGCACTTCGCCCTGTTCTCGCGCCAGAATTGGGGCCTCGTGATCTACGACGAGGTGCACCTCCTGCCGGCTCCGATCTTTCGTGTCACGGCCGCGCTGCAGGCGCGCCGACGTTTGGGCCTGACGGCGACCCTGGTGCGCGAGGACGGCAAGGAGGACGAGGTCTTCTGTCTCATCGGCCCCAAGCGCTGCGACGTGCCCTGGAAGGTGCTGGAGGGCAAAGGCTTCATCGCGGCCGCGCGCTGCACCGAGGTGCGCGTGTCGCTCGAGGCGGCTCACCGGCCGTCCTACGCGAGCGCGAACACGCGCGACAAGTTCCGCGTCGCCTCCGAGAACCCGGCCAAGATCCGCGTGGTGCAGCAGCTCATCGCGCGCCACAAGGACGGACGCGTGCTGGTCATCGGTCAGTACCTGGACCAGCTGCAGGAGCTCGTGCGCCACGTGCGCGCACCGCTCATCACGGGCAAGACGCCCAACGCCGAGCGCCAGCGCCTCTACGCACGCTTTCGCCGCGGCGAGGAGCGCGTCCTGGTGGTCTCCAAGGTCGGCAACTTCGCGATCGACCTGCCCGACGCCAACGTCGCCATCCAGATCTCGGGCACCTTCGGCTCGCGCCAGGAAGAGGCCCAGCGTCTGGGACGCATCTTGCGCCCGAAGTCCGACGGCTCGGCCGCGGCCTTCTATGCGATCGTGACGCTCGGCTCGCGCGACCAGGAGTTCGCGCAGAAGCGCCAGCTGTTCCTGACGGAGCAGGGCTATTCCTACGAGATCATCGACGCAGCCCAGCTGGAGGCCTCGCTCGGAGCGTGAAGGACGTCCCC
This sequence comes from Planctomycetota bacterium, assembly GCA_013140785.1. Classification (GTDB taxonomy): domain Bacteria; phylum Planctomycetota; class UBA1135; order UBA1135; genus JABFRZ01. The sequence continues at coordinate 1,743 of JABFRZ010000242.1, forward strand.
GATCTCGAGCACGGCCGCGGGGCCGCCGACGGTTCCACGGCCGGCACCGAGAGGTCCGCGCCGGCGCACGGCTTCGGGCTGGCGCCCTGGCTCGCGCGCCGCCGGCGCTCGGATCTGATCGAGCTGCACCGTTTCTGGGGCGGGAAGGCGTGCGAACCACCTAGCGGCGAGGACGACGAATTGCGCACGCGCATCGCGCGCTGGATGGGCGACTCGGCGCGCGTCGAGGAACGCGTCGGTGCGCTCGGACGGCGACTCGGCAGCGTGCTCGAGTCCCTGATCGGAGCTCCGCGCTTCCAGAAGAGCTGGGCCGAGCTCGCGCGCACACCGGGCCTGTCCGCGCTGTCGCCCTACGAGCTCGAAGCCTCGCTCTCGTCGCTGCAGCGGCGTGGCCTCGTGGTCGAGCGCGACGACCGGCGCTTCGAGAGTTTCGGCGAGCGCGTGCTCGGCCTGCCGCTCGAACTCGGCGACGGACTCCTGCGCTGCCGCCGCGAGAAGAAGGGCAGCCTGTTCTCGATCCTCGCGCTGCACGGCCACCTCGACCAGCTCTATTCCGGGCCCGAACACGGCACGGGCCTGCCTCCGCACCGCTTGCGCGAGCTCTACAAGATGTACGCGCAGGAGACGGCCTGCGCGGCGCGCATCGAGCGCCTACCCGAGGGCCTGCAAGCCCTGGTCGAGAAGGCCATCCTCGAGTTCGGCGGCATCCTGCCGAAGGGCCTGTTCGAGCGCACCGACAGCAAGCTGCACTGGAACGCGCGCCGCTGGCGCCTGATCCTCGAGCAGTCCCTGGTGGGCACCGTGCGCGAGCTGGACCTGTCTCAGCACGGGATCGCCCTCTGCGACGAAACCCTGGTGGTCTTCAACGAGGTCGCGCTGGCCTGGCTGCGGCGCGTGGCCGTGCCCAGCGACCCCGACCACCCGCACGAGGAGCTATCGGCCGGCATCGACCTGGCCTCGAACATCTCGCGCTTCCTGACTTATCTCGTCGAGCACGGCGTGCGCTTCACGATGCGCGGCGAGATCTTCAAGACGACCGAGAAGCGCATCCTCCAAAACCTGATCCCGGAGACCGGCCGCGAGCTCTCGCGCGACGACGTGCTGGGCTTCATCTTCCGCTTCGCGCGCCAGGCCGGCCTGATCGACCGCACCGGCAAGCGCACCTTCGCGGTCACGCAGCCCGGACGCGAGTGGGAGTCGCTCGCGCTGCTCGAGAAGCAGCGGCGCATGCTCGATCACGCCCTGGCCGAGCGCTCGTTCATGGGGGAATCGGTGCACCAGCTGGGCATGCGCCAGCTCTTCCTGCGCCTCTTGAAGCGCATCGAGCCCGAGACCTGGTACGACCTGATGTACCTGCCGTTCCTGGCGCGCAACACGTACCTGCTGAACCTCGAGGACGGCAAGGCCGAGGAGCTCTTCAACGAGCGCACGCAAGCCGGGCGCGCGCCCAGCCTGGAGGACCCGCAGCGTCTGGCCTGGAACCTGATCCGCTGGGCGCGCGAACGCCTGTACCTGCTCGGACTGATCGATCTGGGTTACGACCGGGCCGGCCGCCCCGTGGCGCTGCGCCTGACCGCGAGTGGCGCGCGCCTCCTTGGAATGGAGCGCGCTTCGGAGGCCGGCTCCGAGCGCGGCGCGGCGCGTGACGGGGCGCGTGAAGGGGCCCGACTCGGCGCCGTGCCCAGCCTGGTCGTGACGCCTGACTTCGAGGTCGTGCTGTTCCCGACCGGAGACGACGGCGAGCTGATCCACGCCCTCGATCGCTTCTGCC
>JABFRZ010000213.1 GCA_013140785.1 Planctomycetota bacterium
CCCCGTGTGGGTGGACTTCGCGCGCGCCGCGCAATCTCGATCCCGTACAGGCCGTGCCCGGCCGCGACATCGAGCACGCGCCTCGGGGCGCCGTGGCGGCAGACCACGTCGGCGAGCGCGGGCGCGAACGCACGCGCCATCGGCTGCATCGCGCGCGCGAAGTCCACCCACACGGGGTTCTCGGCGGAGGTGGTGCCGCCCTCGGGATCGACCGTGCCGCCGCGCTTCACGGCGCCGAGCGCGTCGTCGAAGCAGCGCCCGAGCCTGGGACTGTTCAGGAAGCCCGCGACCGAGCCCATGTAGGCCGGCGAGCGCCGGTCGAGGAAGGTCGCTGCTTCGGGCGTGCAGCGGTAGCGCTCGCCCTGCTTCGCGAGGAACTCGTGCGCCACGAGGTGGTTGCACAGCGCGCGCAGCCCGCGCTCGGAGGCCTTGGTCGCGCGCGCCAGGGCGCCCAGCGTCTCGTTCCCGGCCGCGACGAGCGTGAAGAGGTCGAGCTCGACGGCGGCCGCGAGCGCCGCGCTGGTCTGGTAGGCGGTCAGCGTGCCGAAGATGCGTTCCGGAGTCGGCTGGGGCGTGGCCATGCGCGTAGGCTACCTGACGAACACTTACCCAGCGCCCACCGCGGCGGTCGCGTCGCCTCACTATCGTGGGCGCTGGCCCCCGCCCACCTCGAGATGCTCCATCCCATTCGTTGCCTGGTTGCGCTGATCCTCCTCGTCTCGCCCGCGCTCGCCGGGCAGCAGGCCGACTACACGCTGGCATTCGAGCCTGGGGGCAAGCGTTGGACGGTGGAGGCGCGCTTCGACGGTCGCGGCGAGGAGCACCTCGACTTCCACTTCGCGCTGTGGACTCCCGGCGCCTACCACACGGCCGACTACGGACGCTTCGTGAAGGAGTTCACGGCCAGCGACAGCCACGGCGCGGAGCTCGCGGTCGAGCGGCTAGCCAACGGGCACTTCGCCGTGCGCGGCACGGCCGCGGCCGAGGAGGTCGTGATCCGCTACCAGGCCGACTCGAGCTCCAGCTCGATCTTCTCGAACCAACTGATCGACGTGGAGTCGAACCGCATCGCGCGTGACTACGCCTACGTCAACCCGGTCTCGCTGTTCGGCTTCCTGCCGGCGCGCGCGGCGGAGCCGCTGCGACTCACCGTGCGCTTGCCCAAAGGCTGGAAGGCCGCGACCGCGCTCGAGAGCGACGACGCGGGCCGCTTCCTCGCGCCCTCGTATCTGCGCTTCGAGGACTCGCCGTTCCTGTTTTCGCCCAAGCTCGAAGCGGCGGACTTCACGGTGGCCGGGAAGGCGCACCGCGTCAGCGTGCACGGCCGCAAAGCTGCGGACGTGCGCGCGATCGCGGCGGGCTGCGAGCGCATCGTCACCGCCGGCGCCAAGCTGATGAAGGGCTTGCCCTACGAGAGTTACCACTTCCTGTTCGGCTTCGCGGACGAGGCCGGCGGCTCGGGGCTCGAGCACAGCTTCTCGACCCTGATCCTGATGAACTCGGGCACGCGTATCACGGCCGGCGAGCATTCGTTCTGGGGCATCGTCGCGCACGAGTACTTCCACCTGTGGTGTGCCGAGCGCATCCACGTCGAGACGATACGCAAGCCCGACCTGCTCGCGCCGCTCAGGACCGGAACGATCTGGGTCAACGAGGGCATCACCGAGTACTTCTGCCGGCACATCCTGCTGCACGCCGGCTTCACGGAGCCGGAGGAGTTGCTCGCGAGCTACCTGGCCCCGGACGTGTTCCCGCCCGGCGTCCTGGGCGCGGGCTCGTGGACCGACGTGAGCCGCGCGGCCGCGGACTGGAACGGGATGAGCGACGTGATGGCCTTCGCGGCGCGTATGTACGCGGTCGGACCGCGCACGATCTTCGCGCTCGACATGAGCATGCGCCGCGCCACCGGCGGCGCGCGCGGTGTGCTGGACCTCCTGCACCATCTGGATGCGGATTACGCGCAGAAAGACCGCGGCTTCGGCGAGGACGAGCTGGACGACATCCTCGTGGCCGTGGCTGGCCCGACGGCGCGCGAATTCTTCGAGCGCTACATCGACGGCGAGGAGATCCCCGAGCCGGCCCAGTTCCTCGACGTCATCGGCTATCGCGCGGAGGGCAGCGACGTGGCTGAACTCGAGCCGGCCAGCGAAGAGCAGCTGCGCGCGCGGCGCGACTACTTCTCGATCACGGGCACGCCCTGACGACCACGCTCCGAAGTCTGCCGCCTCAGAGCCTGAGCAAGAACCGGAACGAGCGCGCGCGGATCGCGCGCCAGACGATCCCTCGAGCCCGAGCAGAATGCCGCGAGCGGCATTTCTGCTCAGCCTCTCAGTTCGCCGGCAGTACGTGCCCGAGCAGGCTCTGGCCGTGTTGGTAGAAGCTTCCGCCCAGCGGCCACGAGACGAAGCGCGTGCGCGTGGTCGCCTGGAACGAGGTCAGGACTTCTCCGGACCCGTCGAATCCGAGCGTGGGCCCGAACTGCAATGGGGTCTGGTAGAGCGAGCCGGCGCCGCTCGGGACGAAGACCTGGCCGAGCTGCTGGAGACCGCCAACGTTCACGATGCCCGCGAAGGTCCCCGCGACGTTACCCGCAGTTGGCGAAATGGTCACCGAGCCCGGGAACATGCCAAGGCTAGTCGCCGGCAGCGTCCCGTCGAACGGGATCGCGACGAGCTCGCGCTGGGAAGGCTGATCGTGCAGCACGCCGAGGACGAAGTTCGCGCCGGCGCGCTCGACGAAGTTCAGCTCGTCGATCCCGTCGCGGATCAGGTGATTGGTCCCGGTCGCATCGTCGAGGTGGTAGATCTGGCCCTGCCCGCTGCTGCCGGAAACGAAGTAGACGAAGCCCAGCTCCCCGGGCACCTGATAGATGCCATCCGAGGTGTCGATCTCGCCCTTCGTCACGAAGGGCGCCGCGCTGTTCCCGGAGGTGTTCGTCGCGTTCTGGAAGGTGGGGGCCGAGCCGCTGGCCGGGAACGTCGCGAGGTAGAGATCGCTGTTCTCCATCCCGCCCGCGCCGTTCGGCTCGCCCACCAGCATCCCAACCTTGTCGAGGCCGAAGAACGAGATCACGCCCGTGTCGTTGAGCGTGTCGGTGAAGTTCTGGTCGGCCGTGACGTGGACCTCGAGCGGGGTCGAGAGCGCCGACACGCGCCGGGAGAAGACCTCGCCGCCGAGGGCGTCGGCGGTCTTCCAGGCCACGCGCCGGCCGTCGGGCGAGAGCGCGAGCTGCGGGGAAGCCTCGGTGCCGAAGCCTGGATCCGTGATCGCCGCCGGGGCCTCGTTGACGCACACCGCCGCGCCGGTCGGGCCGAAGGCGAAGACGTTGGCCTCGGCGGGCGACGCGCCCGCGACCACCGCCACGGTGCTGTTGTCGGCGCTCCTCACGAGCCCGTTTCCGAAGTGCGAAAACAAGCGCGGAGCAGCCCCGAGGGTGGCCGGCCTCAGGCGCGGCGCGAGGCGCACACGCGTCGCGGCGCCTTGGCGCGGGAAGCGCAGCGCTCCGG
>JABFRZ010000679.1 GCA_013140785.1 Planctomycetota bacterium
AGGAACGGAAGGGCAAGCGACGCACTGTGTTGGAGCCCGTACGACCGGCGCCTGCGCCTGTCCCGCCGCCGGCTGCGTCGCCGGAGGCTGCGGCGCCCGTGGGACGAGCGAAACCGACGCCGCTGCCGCGGACGGTTCAGCCCGCGCAGGCCGTTCCTCCGCCGCCCGCGGCCGCGCCTTCGCTCACGACGGTCGCGCTAGCCGCCACTCCACGGCGCGCACGCCACAAGCCGGCGACCTCCTGATGGATGGGCTGATGGACCGACGGCTCTCGATCGGCGTCCTGTGCCACCCGACTTACGGTGGCTCGGGCGTGGTGGCGAGCGAGCTCGCGCTCTCCCTGGCCGAGCGCGGGCACGTCGTTCACCTCTTCTCCCACCAGGTTCCGCCTCGTCTCGCCCACTCCGATGGGGCCGTCCAAGTGCACGTCTCGCAGGGGCTGCCCTATCCCCTGTTCGCCTCGACGCCGCACGACCTCGCCGTCACCTCCTCGATCCTGCGCGTGCACCGCGACGAGGGGCTCGACATCCTGCACGCGCACTACGCGTTGCCGCACGCGGTCTCGGCCATCCTGGCACGCTCCGCGGCCGAATCCGACCCGGGTCGGCCCGCGCCGCGCGTGGTGACAACGCTCCACGGCACGGACATCACGATCGTCGGCAGCGATCCCTCGTACGCGCCACTGACGCAGTACCTGATCGCCGCAAGCGACGCCGCCACCGCTGTCTCGGAGTCGCTCGCGCGCGACACCGCGCGGCACTTCTGTCCGGGACCGAAGTCCTGCCCGATCGAAGTCATCCACAACTTCGTGGACACCAAACGCTTCGCACCACAAGCGGCGGCAGCGAAGAAGCGCGCGCCGACTGCCGTGCACGTCTCGAACTTCCGGCCGGTGAAGCGCGTTCCTTGGCTGATCGAGGCCTTCGCGCGCGCGACGGAGGGCACGAAGGCCGAACTCGTGCTCGTGGGCGATGGTCCGACGCGCCAGGAGTCGTGCGAGACCGCGCGCCGGCTCGGACTTGGCGCTCGCGTTCGCTTCCTGGGCGAGCGCGACGCCCTCCCCGAGCTCCTCAGTCCGGCCGACGTCTTCTTGCTCGCGTCATCGGAAGAGTCGTTCGGCCTGTCGGCCCTCGAAGCCATGTCCTGCGGCGTCCCGGTTGTCGCCACGGCGGTGGGGGGCGTGCCCGAGGTCATTCGCGACGGCCACACCGGGCTCCTCTGCCCAGCTGACGACCCAGCGCGCTACTCCGAGCTCACCCGGGAACTGCTCTTCGACCGAAAGCGAGCCCAGGCCATGGGCCGCGCCGCACGCGCCGATGTGCTCGAGCGCTTCGCTCGCGACCCGATCGTGAACCAGTACGAGGCGCTGTACCGGCGCGTGCTCGCTCGCGCTCGCGGCCAGACGCCTCTGCGTCAACCCGGGTGAAGCGGGTCGGCCGATGAGTGTCCATCTGGACCACAACTCGACCACGCCGATGCGCCCCGAGGTGCGCAAGCGCTGGCTCGAGGTCGTGGACGAGAAGCTCGGCAACCCCTCCAGCCTGCACGCCTCCGGCCGGCGCGCCCGCGCGACCGTGGACGATGCGCGTGCGTGCGTGGCTGCGGCGCTGGGCGTCCACGAGGAGGAGATCTTCTTCACATCTGGGGCCACCGAGGCCAACAACCTGGCGCTGTTCGGCGTGCTCGAGGCCGCCGCAGCAGAGCGCGGGCTCGTGACGACTTCGGTGGAGCACTCCTCGGTGCTCGGGCCGGCGAAGGAACTGGCGCAGTGCGGCCGGCGGGTCACGCTCGTCCCGGTGGACAAGGAGGGCTTGCCCGAACCCGCGGCCGTGGGGCGCGCCGCGGCCGAGTCACCCGTCGCGCTCGTCTCGGTGACGGCGGCGAACAACGAGACCGGAGCCTTGCCCGACCTCGCGGCCGTCGCGGAGGCCTTGGCGCGCCTGCCCAGACCGCGCCCGCGCTTCCACGCCGACGCCGTGCAGGCCCTTGGGCGACTGCCGCTGCGGCTGCAGGAGTTGGGGTTGGATCTCGCCTCCTTCTCCGCACACAAGCTGGGCGGTCCCCCGGGTGTGGGCGTCCTGTGGCGTGCGCGCGGGGTAACGCTCGCTCCGCGCTTCCACGGAGGCGGTCAGGAGCTCGACCTGCGCCCCGGTACGGAGAACGTGCCGGGCATCGCCGCGGCCGCGCTGGCGATCGAGTTGGCCGTGCGTGAGCAACCGGCGCTCACTCAACGCCTGGCGCGGCTCACGCGCGGGCTGTGGGAAGGACTCTCGGCGAGCCTGCCAGGCGTGCGCTTGCTCGGCCCACCGATCGAGTCCAGTCGGCGCCTGCCCAACACCTTGTGCGTGCGCGTGCCTGGCACCGACGGCAAGGTGCTCGTCACGCGCCTCGATCTCGCCGGCCTGGAGGTCAGCGCGGGTTCGGCCTGCGCCAGCGGCGCGCTCGAGCCTTCGCACGTGTTGCTCGCGATGGGGCTCACGCGCGACGAGGCGCGCTCGGGTCTGCGGCTCTCTCTCGGATGGAGCACGACGACGGAAGATTGCAAGCGCGCGCTCGCGGTATTCCACGCCGAGTTCTCCGCGTCGCGCGCAACCTGAGGCAGCGTCGCGCAGTTGCGCACAACGCGCGCAACTTTGCCGACAACTCCGTTGACCGCGTGTGACCTCGGCCGTGTAATGCCCGCCCGCGTCGAGAAGCGAGCTGCGCGACCAGCACGACTCGCCGACCGCGCGCGGGGGGGGAAGGTGCTCGCTGCGCCGCCGCGGCTCGGGTCGCGTGGACGTGGCCGGCTCTCGCCCGTCTCGTGATCCCACAGAAGCCACCGTCAGAAGCCATCGTCTCGTCCCACGTCGTCGCCTGATTCGGCCACTTTGTCCGGGGGTTAGAAGAGAGCCGCATGTCGATCATGGACAGCGCCGTTCCGCTGCCACCCGCTGGCACGAGCGCGAGCGCGACGGAGCTGCGAGCGCGCTGGGAGGGGATCCTCGAGGTCCTGCGCGGCAGCATCCGGCGCGAGCAGTTCGAGACTTGGTTCCGGCGCGCGGCGCTGGTCCACCTCGACGGCGCCCGGCTAACGCTGGCGGTGCACAACGCATTCGCGCGTGAATGGCTGCTCGACTACTACAAGGACGAGCTCGCCGCCGCCGCGGAAAAGGCCCTGGGCTCGCCGCGGGTGATCGAGATCCTGGTTGACCCTGAACGCGTTGCGGCCCTTGCGCCGGCGCGCCAGACAGAGGGCGGCGGCACGTCGTCCGGGCTCGCGCTCCCCTCGACGGCGATTCCCTTGACTCCTCCGGCCCTTCCCGCGCGACGAGTTCCGGCCGCGCCCGAGGCGGCCGCCGGCGATGAGTCCGGGAAGCTCCTCGGGGGCAGCGACATCAGCCTGAACCCGTACTATCGGTTCGACAACTTCGTGGTAGGGCCCTGCAACCGCTTCGCGCACGCCGCCTGCGTCGGCGTGGCCGAGCAGCCCGGCAAGACCTACAACCCGCTCTTCATCCACGGCAGCTCAGGGCTCGGCAAGACGCACCTGATGCAGAGCCTCTGCCACAACGTCCTCGAGCGGGCCCCGAAGGCGCGCATCCTCTATCTCTCTTGCGAGACCTTCGTCAACCACTTCATCAGCGCCATCGAGCACGGGAACCTGTCCAAGTTCCGCGACAAGTACCGCAACGTGAACGTGCTGGTGGTGGACGACATCCACGTCCTCGCCAACAAGGAGAAGACCCAGGAGGAGTTCTTCCACACCTTCAACACGCTCTACAACGCGGGCGCGCAGATCGTGCTCTCCTCGGACAGCCAGCCGGTCGAGATTCCGACCCTGCAGGAGCGCCTGGTGTCGCGCTTCTCTTGGGGCCTGGTGACGCAGCTCGAGACGCCCTGTTACGAGACCCGTGTCGCGATCCTCAAACGCAAGAGCCGCGAGCGTGGTCAGGAGCTGCCAGACGAGCTGGCGCGCTTCCTGGCCGAACGCATCGAGACGCACGTGCGCGCGCTCGAGGGCGCGGTGAACAAGCTGCTCGGCTTTGCAAGCCTCTCGGGCCAGGAGCTGAGCCTGCAGCTCGCCAGGCAGTGCCTGCGGGAACTCTTCACCCAGCAGCGAGGTCAGCCCACGATCGAGGACATCCTGCGTGCGGTCACCGCTCGCTTCGGGGTCAAGCTCTCCGACCTCCAGTCAAGAAAGCGCACCAACGCCGTGGTCGTGCCCCGCCAGGTGGGCATGTTCCTCGCTCGCCGCGTGACCCGCATGTCCCTCGAGGAGATCGGTCACTTCTTCGGCGGGCGTGACCACTCGACCGTCCTGTACTCGATCGAGAAGATCACGCGCGTCTCGCGCGAGGACGAGGACATGCGCAGAGCCGTGACGGAGCTCCTGCTGGAGCTGCAGGGACCCGACGGTCCCTGAACGCTCCAGGCGCGTGCGCGCCAAGCGTTGCGCTCCTTCCTTTCTTTCGCCCGTTACCCCGGCCGCGCCCGGCATCCAACAGACCTCTTCTCCGACCCGTTTCGAGCCCCCTGTCTGGTACCATCCAACGCCACCTCCCCCAGACCTCATGAGGACCCTTGCCCTTCGCTTTCTTCGCTCGACCTGCGCCCTTTCACCAGCGTTGGCAGAGCGTGGATTCAGGCCTGAGAACGCGTGCACAGCTCGCGTTTCCTCAAGACTCTTCCACTCAGCTTTGTCGACGCACGCGCGCAGCTGTGTAGGCCCGTGGAGAGCACGCCCCCTTGTCCTCACCACATCCACTCTCTTCCCCAGCACGACGCACTCCTTGCCCCGCTCCTCATCTCGCTCTGCGGTAGCGAGTTACGTGCGCGTCTGCCCACCGTTCTCCACGAGAACCGCGCGCCCTTATGAAGACGATGAAGAATCTCTTCTCATCTCTTCTCAGAAGATCCAGTCCTCCGAGTCCTGCATCCAACCCGTTCCGGCATGAAGGTTCTTTGCGATCGAGAGCGGCTGCGTGAAGCCTTGACCGTCGTCACGAGCGTCATTCCCCTGAAGAGCACACGGCCCGCCATCGAGAACGTGTACCTCGTCGCCAGTGACGACGTGCTCGAGCTCGTCGGCACCGATCTCGACGTTGCCGTGCGCTACCGCGTGGGCGACGTCAAGGTCGAGGAACCGGGAACGGCGCTCGTGCCTGCCAGGGTAACCGCCGATTTCGTGCGCGACTTGTCGAGCGACACCGTGCGCCTGCGGACGAAGGGGGACGGCTTCGTGATCGAAGGCGGGGAAGGCGAGCGTTGTGAGCTCACCACCGTCGATCCCGACGAGTTTCCGGTCGTCGCGCGCTTCGAAGAGGAAGGCGCGCTGCCCGTCCTGGGCGGGCAGTTCACGCGTCTGTTCGCGCGCACGGGCTTCGCAGCGGCGCGCGAGGCCGGGCGCTACGCGATGCACGGAATCCTGACCGAGCTCGAGGACGACGAGCTGCGCATGGTGGCTACCGACGGCCGGCGCTTGGTGCTCGCCAAGGCGCCGTCCGAGCAGCGCTCGGCGACCCTGAAGCGCGCCATCGTCCCCACCAAGGGCATGCAGCTCTTTTCCCGCGTCATCGACGACCCGACCGAAGTCGTGCGTATCCACTTCGGGGAAAACCAGTTCGGCCTGAAGACCGCCAAGGCCGAGGTCTATGCGCGCCTGATCGACGGCGAGTTCCCGCGCTATTCGGCGGTGATTCCGGCCTCGACGCAGAACAGCTTCGAAGCCGACGCTCATACCCTGCACCAGAAGTTGAAACTGGTGGCCAACGTCACCAGCGCCGACACGCGCGCGGTGCGGCTCTCGATCCAGAAGGACCGGCTCACGATCCACGGGCGTTCGGCCGCGATGGGCGAGGCCGAGGCCCATCTCGACATTCGCTTCGACGGCAAGCCCTGTGACATCGCCTTCAACCCGGACTTTCTCATCGATGGGCTGAAGAACTGCGAGCAGGCCACCGTGCGCTTCGAATACAACGAGAAGAACAACCCTGGCAAGTTCACGCTCGGCGAGAACTACATCTACGTCGTGATGCCGATCACGATCGATTCCTGATTGGAGCGCAAAGAGGCCAGTGGACCCCAGCCCATTGGCAGCATCTTGCGCCAGTTCTTGAAGGAGAGCGGCCTGCGCCGGCCGAGCGGCGACGAGCGCGTGTTCCGTGCCTGGTCGGATGCGGCGGGCACAGCCTGGAAGGAACGCGCCCTTCCGGCCTCCTTCCGCGTGGGACAACTCGTGGTCGAAGTGGCCTCCTCGGCGCACCTCGCCGAGCTCAAGGGCTACCACGGCGAAGGCATCCGCGCGCGCGCCAACACGGCCCTGGGCGAGGCGCGCATCAAGAAGGTCGTCTTCAAGCTGAAGAGCTGATTCCCCCATGACCGACACCCTCCATCCCGGAAGCGCCCGGCCCGCGACCGCCCGAACTCCGGGCGACTACGGCGCCGACTCCATCACGGTCCTCGAGGGCCTCGAGGCCGTGCGCATGCGCCCGGCCATGTACATCGGCGACACCGACGTACGCGGTCTACACCATCTCATCTGGGAGGTGGTGGACAACTCGGTGGACGAGGCCCTGGCCGGGCACGCGAAGAAGATCGACGTGCGCATCCACGTGGACGGCTCGGTCGAGGTCGAGGACGACGGGCGCGGCATCCCCGTCGAGAACCACCCGACCGAGGGCCTGCCCGCGGTGGAGATCGTGCTCACGAAGCTGCACGCCGGCGGCAAGTTCGACAAGAACAGCTACAAGGTCTCGGGCGGCCTGCACGGCGTCGGCCTGTCGTGCGTCAACGCGTTGGCCGAATGGCTCGAGGTCAAGGTCCACCGCGACGGGAAGATCCACCACATGCGCCTCGAGCGCGGCGTGCCGGTCACCAAGCTCAAGGTGCTCGGCCCGACCGATCACACGGGCACCTCGGTGCGCTTCAAGCCCGACGCGCAGATCCTCTCGACCACCGAGTTCGAGTACGAGACGGTCTGCAAGCGTCTGCGCGAGACGGCCTACCTGATGGGCTCGCGCGGGATGCAGATCACGCTCAAGGACGAGCGCACGGGCTCGGAGGAGCTGTTCGCGTTCCCCGATGGCCTGCGCACCTTCGTGCAGCACGTCAACAAGAACAAGACGCCGCTGCACCCCGACATCGTGCACTTCGTGCGCTCCGTGCCCTCGCTCGAGCGGCCCGGGCAGGAGTACGTGATCGAGTGCGCGATGCAGTACACCGACAGCTACCAGGAGTCGGTGTTCACCTTCGTCAACAACATCAACACGCACGGCGGTGGCACGCACCTGGCTGGCTTCAAGTCGGCGCTCACGCGCTCGTTGAACAGCTACATCAAACAGCAGAAGTTCCTGAAGGAGTCGGACGACGTTCCGGGCGGCGACGACTTTCGCGAGGGCCTGACCGCGGTGCTCTCGCTGGCCGTGCCCGAGCCGCAGTTCGAGGGGCAGACCAAGGACAAGCTCGGCAACCGCGAGGCACAGGGCCTGGTCGAGTCGGTGGTGGGGGATTGTCTCGGCGCGTACCTCGAGGAGAACCCGGGCCCGGCCAAGACCATCGTCCAGAAGGCCATCAACGCCCAGCAAGCGCGCGAGGCGGCGCGCCGCGCGCGCGATCTCGTGCGACGCAAGTCGGCGCTCGCCAGCGGCGCGATGCCCGGCAAGCTGGCCGATTGTCAGAGCCGCGACTTCGAGGAGTCGGAGATCTTCCTGGTCGAGGGCGACTCGGCCGGCGGCTCGGCCAAGGAGGGCCGCGACCGGCGCTATCAGGCCATCCTGCCGCTCAAGGGCAAGATCCTGAACGTGGAGAAGGCGCGCCTCGACAAGATGCTCGGGCACAGTGAAATCCAGACGATCATCTCGGCGCTGGGCTGCGGCATCGCCGAGGAGTTCGACATGGAGAAGCTGCGCTACGGCAAGACCATCATCATGACGGACGCGGACGTGGACGGCTCCCACATCCGCACGCTGCTCCTGACGTTCTTCTTCCGCCACATGCGGCCCCTGATCGAGGGCGGGCGCCTCTTCATCGCGCAGCCGCCGCTCTACAAGGCCAAGACCAAGAAGGACGAGCGCTACCTCGCCTCCGACCCGGAGCTGCGCCAGTACCTGGTCGAGCATGGCCTGGGCAACATCGAGCTGCTGCAGGTGCCCGCGCCGAACGATCCGAGCGCGCCCAAGCGCTGGGCCGGGACCGAGCTGCGGCAGCTGGCCGACGAGCTGCGTCGCCTGGAGTCGCTGGCGGAGCAGATGATGCCGAAGTGGACCGAGGTCGAGCCCGCGCGCGTGCTGCGCGGCTGGGATGGCACCGCGCTACCCGAGCACTGGGCAGGAGTGCGCGGGCAGAGCCATTTCTTCGCCTCGGCGCGCGAGCTGCGCGATTTCCTCGAGCTCGAGAAGCGCACCACGCGCGGCGAGCTCAAGATCCACACCGGGCCCGAGAGCAGCGTGGCCCGCGATGACGCCGACGTGGTCACGAGCCACGTCGCCAAGCGCGCCGAGATCGCGGAGGCGCTGCGTGGGCTCGAGGCCAAGGGCCTGCGCTTCCGCGGCGGCGGGAACTGGGAGGTGCGTTCGGCCAAGGGCACCCAGAGCCTGCACGATGTGCTCGAGCTCTCGGCCGCCCTGCGTCGCTCGGCCCAAGCCGAGGTCGACGTGCAGCGCTACAAGGGCCTGGGCGAGATGAACCCGGATCAGCTGTGGGAGTCCACCATGGACCCCGCGCGGCGTCTGCTCTACCGCGTACACCTCGAGGACGAGTTCCGGGCCGACGAGATCTTCACGATCCTGATGAGCACTCTCGTCGAGCCACGCCGCGAGTACATCGAGCGGCACGCGCTCGAGGCCACCAATCTCGACATCTGAACCTCCCCGAACCGGAAGGAAATGCGCGGGCGCCGGACGCTTTCCTTTCGAGTCCTCGGGGCTAGCCGGCCGATAGAGGCCGGGCCAGCCCGCCCCGGGACGGCACGACACACGAATCCGGCACCGTGAAGAGCGCCCACCGTTTCGACTACGCCCGCTTCGGAGAGGCCCTCGTCGAGCGCAACCTGATCGATCGCGACGTGCTCAGCCACGTCTTGCACCAGGTCAACTCGACGCGTTCGCTGCTGCCCGAAGTGCTCGTGCGCGAGAATCTGATCTCCGACTGGGAGGTCTCGCGCGTGGCCTGCGAGCTCTACCACCTGCCGTTCCTGACGGTGGACCACTACCCGCCCTCGGCCACGGCCCTGGATGGCTACGATCTCGCCTATCTGCGGCACTTCGCGCTCGTGCCGCTCGACCGCTTCGGCGGCCTCGTGACCGTGATCATGCCTGGCCTGGTGCCCTCCGAGGTCCTCGAGGGCCTGCGGGCCGGCCAGAACGGGCGCGTGCTGCCGGTGGTGGGCTCGGTCGTGAGCAACCGTCGCTGGCTCGAAGAACGCTTCGCGCCGAAGACTCAGGCCGGCGCGAGCGGCCGCCCGGCAACCGGGCCGGCCAAGCCGATCGCGATGGAAACACGCAGCGCTCTGCCGAAGACGGCTCTGGCGCAGGACGAGGGCGAGCTGCAGCTCAACGCCGAGGGCGACTGGGGCAACCTGTTCGACGCGGGCGACGAGGCCGTGAAACTGGGCCTCAAGAAGCCGCGTCCGTAGGCGCACTCGGCGCCCCGCCGGGCTGGTCGGTGCGCCCGGAGTCCGCCTCGGGAGCCGGCGGCGGAGGAGGAACCGCAGCGGAGGCGGCGCCGCTCCCGCCCCCGGACTCTGGCAACGCGCCGCGCGCAACCGTCGCAGGGCTTTGGACCGGGTCCTTGCGGCGCGCCTCCCACTCGGCCGCGCGCACGGTGTTCTCGATGTTGCGGAGCTCGCGCTCGATGCCCGAGTCGCGCCGCAGGTCATCGACCGCGTTGCGCAGCTTGCGGACCTGCAGGTAGGCCTTGCTGGCGGCCTGCGGCAAGTCCTTGCCGAACACGAGCACGGCCACGGCCGCGATCACCACGAGCTCCAGCACGCCCAAGTTGAGGAAGGCCAGCATGGTCACCTTGAAGCGGAGAGCGTAGTGGCCGGGGACGCGGATCCAAAGCGCGGCCGGTCACCAGGGAACGTAGCCAACGCGCGGCGGGCGGTAGCCGAAGCGCGGCTTGACGCTGATCCCGAAGGACGAGCCCTCGCCCTCGCGCACGCTGCTCTGGAGCTCGAACACGATGTCGTGCCCGTAGCGCCGCAGCACGAACTTGTTGTCCAGGCCCTGATCCTCGAGCAGCGAGAACGACTGGCGTGCCTCGAACTCCCATTTCTCGGTCCAGCGGTAGAGGCCCGAGACCGAGGCCGCCTCGAACTTCGCGCGCGCGTCGGAGTCCAGACCGCGTTGATGTGAGAACTGCACGCCCCACTCCTCGCCGAAGTGCGTGCCGAACGAGAGCAGCGAATAGACCGTGCGACGCGTCTCGAGATCGTAGCGCGCCTCGTGGAAGAGCTCGACCTCGTGCCCATGGGGATCGAGCAAGAGACGCCCGAAGACCTCGAGCGGCAGCCAGCCGTCGGGCTCCTCGTCCGAGCGCGCGCTGGCGTGCGTGCCGATCAAGTCCAGGTCGAGGACCGAACTCTCGCCGCTGGTCCAGAGGCGCGCGCGCGAGCCGAAGCGCAGGAAATCGCCCGACAGCATCCGGTCGTGCGCGTCGAACACGACCGGCGTTCCGTCCTCGTCCCGGCGCTCGAGTTCGGCGCGGTACTCGACGAACGGCGCCAGCTGGTGCAGCTTTGCGCCCACGCGCTTCCAGAACGAGGCGCCCAGGCGCGCGCCGCCCTCGGCCAGGGCGCGCGTGGGCTGGTCGTCCTCGTCCACGCCCTCGCTCCAAGCGCTGGCCTTGCCCGAGACGAAGGGCGTCAGTTTCCAGCCCGCACCGAGCGGCACCGGCAGCTCGAGTGCCTGGGTCGTGTCCACGCGCAGGACCTCGCGTTCTCCCAGGCCGTCCAGCGAGCCGAAGTCGTCCTCGTGCGCGTCGCCGAAGGACGGCGGCGGCCCGAACGGGCTGTGTGGCTCGCTGCCCGCGCGCCGGCGCAGGTACTCCGCGCGCGCGTCGCCGGTGTGCAGGAGCGGCGAGCGCCCGCGATAGGGGCTGAACGAGGGCAGCTCCTCG
>JABFRZ010000504.1 GCA_013140785.1 Planctomycetota bacterium
TCCGAACACGCCCGCGGCCAGCGCGAGTACGAGCACGATCTCGAGCGCGAGGCGCCGAGCCTCGAGGGTGCGTTTCATCGAATGCGGCACGGCAGCAGGGCGTGGGCCAACGGTTCCGTCCTATCGGCAGCCCCACGCATTCACTTGGGCAGGGTCCGGGTGCTCTCCGCCCGGCCTGGCCTGCGCGCCTCGCCAGGCTGCCGCGCGACGCCTTCATTTACGCAGCTACGGAGGAGCTACCGAGCGGCCAGGATCCGCGCCAGCGCGTCGCCGAAGGCGGCCGGGTCCTCGAGCATCGGCCAGTGACCCATGTTCGGCAGGACCTCGGCCTCGAAGCGCGCCACGTACTTGCGGTTGGTCTCGAAGTTCGTCGGGTTCCGGTCCGACTGGATCGCGTGAATCGGCAAGGCCAGCGCGCCCAGCGCCACCTTCAGGTCGAACTCGCGCCCGCGCTCGAGCATGCGCACCGCAAGCGCCGGGTCTGCCGCGCGCGCCTCGCCCACGACGCGCGCGACGACCTCGGGCGGCGAGCTCGGCGCGAACAAGAGGTTGCGGAAGAAGCCCTCGACCGCGTTTGGGAAGTCCGCGCGCAGGCCACCGAAGAACTGGTCCCAAACCTCCGGCGGCAGGTCCCACTCGACATCGTTCAGCGTGTCCACCGGCACGAGCAGCTCGACGCGCGCGCCGAGCGTGCGCGCGGCCTGCACGATGATCGCACCCGACATCGAGTGCCCCACCAGGACGACTCGGCCGAGCTCGAGCGCGCGCACCACGCTGGCGACGTCGTCGCCGAAGCGCTCGACCGCCCAATCGGCGCGCTCGCGCCCCGAGCGCCCGTGCCCGGCCAGGTCGAGCGCGACCACGCGATGGCGCGGCGCGAAGCGTTCCATCACCGGCTGCCACCCGTCGGCGTTGCCGAGCCAGCCGTGTACGAACACGAGCGCGACCTCGCCGCGCCCACCCGCGCGGTAGTGGATCGCGACGCCGTCGGAGGAGCGCGCGCTGCCCTCCTGGAACTCGCGCGGATCCGGCTCGGGAGCGGGCGGAGAGACGGCCGGGCTGCCGCTGCAGGCGGCGAGCCACACGAGGGCGAGGCAGAAGCGTGAACGCGTGTTCATGGGCACAGTGTCCCAGAGAACCGGCCGCGGTCCAGCGGCGACTCTCAGCGGCGTGCCAAGCAGAACACGACGCGCGCCGAGGCGCGGTGCTCCGGACGCGCCAGGCAGCCGAGGAAGTCGTCGCGCAGCCGCTCGAAGCCGGCCCCGCAAGCGCTGCGCAGGAGCGGCATGCGCTCGAGGCGGTTGCGCCAGGCAGCGAGCACCTCCGGCGGTGCCGGCCCGTCCCCGGTCACGCCATTCGAACTGGTGCCGGTAGTCGCTCGCCAGGCTCACTCCGCCGTAGCCCGACGCGGTCCGAGCTCTTCCCGAGGCCTGGCGACGAGAGAAGTGCTAGCCTCAGGCGGTCCGTTCTTCTCCTGGAGGTGTCCATCATGGAGTCTCAAGCGCTCGTGACCGTCGCGCGGAAGTACGCGCTTCGCTGCGGCCTTCTTTGGGCCGCTCTGGTGCCCGCAGCCTTCGCCCAGGGAACTCGCGTGAACGCGCCCGTCGTTCCCGGCGGATACGTGGGCTTCTGGAAGGTCAGCGCCGACGGCAGCCGCGTGTTCTATGCCGGCTGGCCCGTGACGGTCGGCATGAACGAGGTCTACGACGTGCCGCTCGACGGCAGCCAGGCGTCGCGCGCCCTGAGCGCTCCGTTCCTCCCCGGCCGGGGCTGCTTCCCGAACGCTTCGTTCCAGCTGAGCCCGACCGAGACGCGCGTTCTCTACCTCGCCGACCAAGACACGGACGAGATGCAGGAGCTCTTCAGCGTCCCGACCGACGGCAGCCGCGTCTCCACGAAGCTGAGTGGTCCGCTGATCGCCCAGGGCGACGTGCTCGACTTCCAGCAGACTCCGAACGGGACGCGCGTCGTGTATCGGGCGGACGCGACGGCCAACAACCTCTACCACCTGTTCTCCGCCCCGGCGGACGTGAGCACACCGCCGGTCCAGCTCCATCCGCAGATGGCGTTCGAGTTCAAGGTCACGCCCGATTCGAGTCGCGTGGTGTTCCGCGCGAGTCAACTCAACTCGGTGCCAGTGGACGGCAGCGCGCCGGCTCAGCTGCTTTCGAACAGCGGCGTCACGGAGTACGTGGGCGAGTTCGCGATCACCCCCGACGGCCAACGCGCCGTCTTCGAGGGCGGATACTGGTACCCCGATCCGGTGACCGAGGACGAGCTCGCACGGGGCCTCTACAGCGTCCCGCTCGACGGCAGCGGCCCCGTGCTCGAGCTCATCGAACCCATCGAGGCCACCTTCTCCCTGAGCTACCCGGCCGAGTTCCTGATCACCCCCGATTCCACCCGCGCCGTGTTCCACTCGCTCGTCGACGGCCAGCTCTTCGGTGCGCACACCGCTGGCCTGACGCCGAGCGTGCGACTCAACGACCTCCCCTTCGCGAACACGGTCCGCTCCTTCCGCCTGAGCTCCGATGGAAGCCAGGTCGTCTTCGTGGCGGGCAGCGGTGGCGGACACGCCCTCTATCGCGTTCCGGTGGACGGGAGCGCGACCCCGGTCGCCCTCACCCCGCTCTACCCGGCGGGTCTGCTCGACAACCTCGAAGTCAGCGCGTCCGGTCGCGTCGTCTACGTGCGCCTCCCGTTCAACTCGAGCATCCACGCGGAGCTCTACAGTGTGCGTCTGGACGGAATGCTCGCGCCCGTCCGACTCAGCGATCCGCCGGCTTCAGGCAGCGGCATCGGCAATCCCGACTTCACGAGCGGTCCGAGGCTCTGGATCAGTCCGGACGCGGGCTGGGTCGTCTACCTGGCCCACCAGGACGCCAGCCGCGTGGTCGAGCTCTTCTGTGCGCCGATCGACGGACGACACCCGGCGCAGAGGGTCAGCGCTCCCATGGTCGCCGGTGGAGACGTGTACAGCGTCCAGTTCGTGCCCAGTGCGCTGCGGCTCGTCTACAGCGCCGACCAGGAGACTGACGGCACCAATGAGCTGTTCACGAGCTCCTATGGAGCGCGCGTGCCGCATGGGCCGCCACAGCCGCCGACCAAGGGCCTGCAGGCCTCGGGAAATCCGGGCTCGGCGACGATGACGGCGCCTTAGCTGCTAGTGGTGTGACTCACCAATCCGGGTCCTTATCCCGGCTCGTCGGCGCCCGCTGCTGCGTTGCCGCTCCTCCCTAGACTTGCAGCGAAGTCGCGTCGTCGCGGCGCCTTGCGGCGAGCGCCGACGATCTCGGGATAAAGACCCGGATTGGTGAGTCGCACCACTAGGGCCGAGCCAGGCGGGGCGCGCGGCTATGCCGCGAGACGCGCCTGCTCGACCTCCTATGGAGCGCGCGTGCCGCATGGGCCGCCACAGCCGCCGACCAAGGGCCTGCAGGCCTCGGGAAATCCGGGCTCGGCGACGATGACGGCGCCTTAGCTGCTAGTGGTGTGACTCACC
>JABFRZ010000579.1 GCA_013140785.1 Planctomycetota bacterium
ACCACCGCCACCGAAGTGACGGAACTTCTTCCTCTTCTGCCAGTTTCGCTTCTTCGACATGGTTCTCGGTTGCAGTGCGTTGCTATCGCGGCGGGGCTGCGCGCAGCCGTTCGAGCAGGCCTTGGACGGCTTGCTCGAGCTGCGCGAGGCCTTGGTCGTTCTCGATCACGTGGTGTGCACGCTTTTTTTTCTCGAGCAGCGGGAGCTGCGCGGCTTCGCGGCGAGACACCTCGCCCCGCGGCCAACCGCGCTCCTGCTGCGCGCGCCGTTCGCGTTCGTCGTCGCGGACCTCCACGAAGATGAGCGCGTCGCACTGCCGAGTCAGGCCGTGCTGGGCGTCGTTCTCGAGCAGCAGCGGGACGTCCAGGACGATCCGGGGGACGCCGGAGGCCCGCGCCGCGCTCAAGCGCTCCATGATCCTGTCACGAACGAGGGGATGGGTCCAGCTCTCGAGTTCCGAGCGCAGCTCGGCGCCACGCTCTGGGTCGAACACCGAGCGCGCCAGGACCACGCGGTCCACCCTGCCGTCGGGGCCGATGGCGGCCGGTCCGAAGCGCGCGCGCACGCGGGCCAGGACGGCGGGGGAGTCCAAGGCCGCGCGGGCCAGCTCGTCCGCCGAGATGACGATTCCCTCGCGCCCGGCCAGGAGTCGAGCCACGGCCGACTTCCCGGCGGCGATGCCACCGAGCACCCCCCAGACCAAGGGGTGGACGAGGGAGCTCTCTAGGCTGCGGCTCGGATCAGGGGCGGCCATCCAGAGGGGCGGCGAAACCTGCGCGCGAAGCGCGGGTAGTGGGGGCCGCGAAGCGGTGCGCGTCCATGCGCTCCGATCTTCGACGACGAGCGGAGAGTACGGCTCCCCACGCCACGGTCAAGGACGCGAAATCCCATGCGAACCTTGCGGAAACCGCGCGCCCTGGGGTATCAAGTCGCGCTCTCCACCCCCTGCAGAGAGGTCCCGCTGCGCAGGAGAAGTCGAACCTGGGGCCGTTCCTACTCGCCTCCTTTACTTCCTCACGAGGAAGCCCCCGTATGCTGCGCAGTACCGCTGGGAAGGCCCGCATCAGCATTGTCTGGATGATCACGGTCGGGGTCCTTTTCCTGGCCGCGGTCCTGTTTGCTTTCCTCGCTCAGAGCAACCTGACCGCGGAGAAGGTGAGCGTTGTGGCGGCCAACCAGCGCGCCGCGGACCTGACCTCTCAGGCCGAGACGGTGGCGGGAGAGCGGCGCAAGCTCTCGACCCTGCTCGGGTGGTACGACCGTCAGTCGGCCGATCCGCAGGCTGACCCCGAGGCCGCCCGCAAGGGTCTCGAGGACCTGAAGAGCACCTTCCCCGACCTCGGGGCGGCCGAGAAGGACTTCGAGACGGCCATGCCGAAGATCGTGGCAGCCTTCGCCGACCGCGGGCGCAAGAACGCCGAGCTCGAGACGCGCATCAAGGGCCTCGAGAGCGAGCTCGCTGCCGCCCAGTCCGCTGCGGCGCAGATCACCTCCGAAAAAGACACGACGATCGCGGGCTTGCGCCAGCAGATGGCTGACGAGCAGACCAACGCCGGACAGCGCGTGGCGGAGCTCGAAGGCCGGCTGGAGCAATCTCGCGGGCAGCTCTCGGAACGCGACGGCGAGGTGCGCAAGACGCGCGAGGATGCCGCGCTCGAGAAGCGCCGCGCCGAGCAGCAGAAGGCCATCGACGACGCGCGCTTGGCGCAGCTCTCGGACGTGACCAAGTTCGCCAAGGACCCGTTCTGGAATGCTCCGGACGGTCGCATCCTCGAGGTCTCCGAGCGCCTCGGTACGGGCTGGATCGACATCGGTGCGAACCAGCGCGTGGTGCGCGGCATGGTGTTCGAAGTGCGCGCGGGCCGTTCCGGCGAGGAAGCCACGAAGGGCCTGGCCGAGGTCACCGACGTCAAGGCCAACTCGGCCGAGGTGCGCTTCGCGAGCGTGGTGGATCGCTTCAGCCCGCCGGTCAAGGGCGATGTGATCTCGAATCGCCTCTACGACCCGGTCGGTGGGCGCAACGCGGTGCTGGTCGGGCGCTTCTCGGGCACGCACAACGAGAAGGACCTCGGCATCCTGCTCGGCAAGATGGGCATCCAAGTGCAGCCCAAGGTCGACAAGACCACGCACTTCTTGATCGTGGGCTCGGAGCTGTGGAGCGACCCCGGTACGGGCGAGCCCCTGGCCGAACCGCTGCAGCCTTCGGACCTGCCCGAGTACAAGCACGCCGAGTCGCTGGCGGTGCAGATCGTCCCGCTGCAGGACATTCGCGAGTACTTCCGCCTCGGCGCCGGACAGTAGCGGCGCGGCAGTAGCTCCTTCACGCCTGCCACGCGAGCCGGCCCCCGTCACTGGGACGCCGGCTCGCTGCGTTTCCGGCGCGCGCATCGCATAAGATCGCACCGATGGCCGCCGCTGGGCCCGCAGCCGACGATCCCTTCGCGCACACGCGCATGACGCTCGGCGAGCACCTGGACGAGCTGCGCAGGCGTCTGTTCCGGGGTGTGCTGGCCGTGGCCGTGGCCTTCGTCGTTTCTCTCGCCTATCGGCACGAGGTCACCGCGCTGATCCTGCGCCCGCACCGCCAGTGCGTGCAGTGGTTGAACGAGCATTACCTGGGGCTCGCCGAGGAGCGCATGGCGGCCGACCCGGCCAGGCGGGCGGACTACTTCGAGCCCGACGGGGCCTTCAAGCTGGCCATCGACCCGCGTCTGGTCGCGCTCTCGCCCACCGAGCCCATGTGGTTCGTGCTCAAGCTCGCGGGCTACGCCGCGCTGTTCGCGGGCTCACCCTACCTCTTGTGGCAGATGTGGGGCTTCGTGGCTGCCGGGCTGTACCCGCGCGAGCGTCGCTGGGTGCGCTGGTTCTTTCCGCCCGCCTTGCTCCTGTTCGTGGCCGGAGTCGTGTTCAGCTACGTCGTGCTGGTGCCCTACGGGATGTTCTACGCGCTCAAGGACTCCGATCCCGAGCTGGTCAAGGTCACGCTCGGGCTCGGGTTCTTCTTCTCGTTCTTGGCCACGCTGTGTTTGGGAATGGGGGCGGTGTTCCAGCTCCCGATCCTGATGACCTTCCTCGGGCTGGTGGGCCTTGTCCCGGCCGCGACCTTCGCGCGCCTGCGCGGCTACTTCGTGGTCGTGGCCTTCGTGATCGCGGCCCTGCTCACGCCCGGCCCCGACATCTTCTCGCAGGTCGCCATGGCCGCACCGCTGATCCTGCTCTACGAGGTCGGCATCCTGGGAGCGCGTTTCGTTCGCCGTGGCGAGGGCACGACCAGCCTGGGTCGTTCATGAGGCATCCAGCAAAGCGTCGCGAATGGCTGCATCCATGAGCACCCTGCGGACACGCGCTGCGCTGGTGGCCGTGGGCGACGAGCTGCTCGCGGGCGCGCAGTCCGACACGAACTCGGCCTGGCTCGCGCGCGAGCTGGCGCGTCTCGGGATCGAGGTCGTGTCGGTCGAGCTGGCGGGCGACGACGAGCCGCTCGTGGCCGCGGCCGTGC
>JABFRZ010000336.1 GCA_013140785.1 Planctomycetota bacterium
CCCTTGTCCTCCCACAACGGCGCCTCGACCACGCCCTCGCCTGGCTCGGGCCGACCCTCCACGATCGCGAGGTAGATCTTCTCTGCCTCGCGCCAGGCCGCCTGCACCGCCGCGCGCGCCTCGGGCGTGCGCGCGAAGAGCAGCACACCCGACGTCTCGCGATCCAGCCGATGCACCGGCCAAAGCGGCGCCGGCCGGCCGGGTCGCTCGAGGGCACTGCGCAGCAACGCCAGCGCCGTGCGCTCGTTCGCGCGCCCGGTCGAGACCGACAGCAGCCCCGCCGGCTTGTCGATCGCGACCAGCTCGTCATCGACGAACAGCGTCGGAAAGCCGCGCGTCCCCGGCGGCGCCGGCTCGCCCGCGTCGCGCCCCACGACCGTCACATCGTCACCCTTGCAGAGGCCGTGATCGCGGCGCGTCACCTGCTCGCCATTGACCCGCACGCACCCGAGATCCAACCGCTGCCGGATCGTGTTGCGGCTCCAACCCGCGAGGCGTTCGGCCAGGAAGGCGAACAGCGGGGCGGGAGCATCGACTTCTAGGCGTTCGGTCATCGCTCGGGCTCCAGCCCGGCGCCCTTTCTACCAGAGAACCCGGCCTCAGCGTCCGAGGTCCACTTCGGTCGTGCCCGCGGCGATCTCGAGGGGGCGCCGCGAGAGCTCGATCCACTCTTCGTTGCACACCACGAGCGTGTACGCACCCGGGGGGAGCAGCAGGCGCGCTACGAAGCCGGGCATGAAGCCCTGGGTGCGCAAGATGTCGCCGTGCTCGTCGAGCACCTTGCAACGTGTTCCGCTCGGCAGGGTCTCGACACCCTTCAACGTCAGGACGCCCGCTCTCACCAGGTGCAGATCGAAGCCGCGGACCGAGCCACCGAGCGTGCTGACCTCGGCGTTGCCCGAGACCCAGACGGTCGGCGGCTCCTTGCGTCCGGGGAAGACCACTTCGTCGTCGCCGGCCGTGCGCAGAACGTAGCGCGCCGCCAACAGGCCGGGGATCTTGTAGCTGCCGTCCAGAGCGCTCGCGAGCTCGAGCGCGTCGTCGAAGCGCAGGATCCCGCGCTCATCCCGCTGCCCGACCACGAGCCGGCCGACCACCGGGTTCCCCTCGGGATCGAGCAATCGGCCCTCGATCGTGAGCTCGGCCGGCAGCAACACGTCGCCGAGGTCGAGCTCCTGGCCAGGCGCGAGCGTGATCTCGCGCGCCGCGCTGGCGTAGCCCTGCGCGCGGAAGCGCAACGTGTACGAGCCCGGGGCGAGGGTCGCGCTCCAGGAGCCATCGCCAACGCTGTCGATCCGGCCGAGCGACTCGATCTCCAGCCCGCCACGCAGCGCTTCCCCGTGCTCGGCGCCGAGGAAGCGCACTCGCACGCTGGCCTGCCTGGCGAGCAGAGCGTCGAGATCGACGACGAAGCTCACCTCGTCCACGCCGGACTCGACACGCTGCGTGGCGACGACACGCGCACCCACGACCAGGCTCACGAAGACCGGAAGATCGACGGTGAGCAGCAGCACGCCCATGAACTGCGGGCCTGCGGCCGCCGAGAGCGCACCGCTGCTCCAGAAGCTGCCGACGCCGACCCGGTTCTCCCCGGCGTCGGCGGCCTCCTCGATCGTCTCCGGCGGTGCGTCGAGCGTGGCGACGGGCAACGGTGTCTCGGGATTGCTCAGACCGGCCTTGTTCCGGACGCGCAGAGCCTCGTACAGCGGCTCCCCCGCCGGCGTGGTCACGCGAATCTTCAGTGCGACCGAACGCGCGATCGTGAGGTCGCGGCGCACGATCGGATTCTCCGCGCTGAGTTCGAGCGGCTGGAACTCGTCGCGGTACCCGGCGCCGCCCCAGTGAAGCGTCCACTTCCCGGGCGCGAGTCCCGCGAGCGAGTAGTGTCCGTCGCCCCGGGTCTCCGTGTTACGGCGCACACCCGCTGCATCGGTCAGCGAGACGAAGGGTCTCCACGATCCAGCGCGACGGCCCTCTGGATCGACCACGCGGCCGTGGACGACGCACAAGAGCGGACTGTCGTGGGGCTTCGCGGTCGAATGGAAGCTGATCGTTTCGTCCGCGCGCGCAAGCGTCGTTTCCGCTCGGCTCCCGTCGGTGCGCTCCGTCTTGTGTCCCCTTTCCGGCCCACGAAGCGGGAGCTCCACATCCGGAGCACGCGGCTCGACAACTCCGGTCGCAACCACGGGCTGACCGATTCCCCGCCCTCGCGAGAGGAAGCCTAGGCCGACGACCGCGACCAGACCGAGCACCCCGATCACGAGGACGAACCCGCGCGCGCGTCTCACCTTCCGCCCCCCACCACGAGATCGAGCGACTCGCCGCCCACCACCAACTCCTCGACCGAGTCCACGCGTTCGGCCTCGCCGAGCCACACCTGGTAGCGCCCCGGGACGAGCCGCGTCGTCACGAGCCGCCCCTCGCCGAGCGTGTGCGTCTCCAGAGGCAGGCCGCCCGCGTCCGCGAGCGTGAGCTGCCGCCCCACGGGTTCGCGCGGCGCCCGCAAGACGACGCGCACGCCCACCTCCATCCGCAGCTCGAGCCCTTCGACGAGCCCGCTGCTCGCGTCGATGGTGCGGCTGAGCAGCGCATGCCCCTGCACGCGCACGAAGAGCTGCACGGACGCGCGCGCCACCTTGTCGAGCTCGAACCAGCCCGTGACCCCCCGCGTAACGCTCTCATCGAGCTCCCCCGGACCACGCAGGACGCCGCGCGGGATGACGCGGATCGTCGCCTCCGCCGCCTGGCCCTCTGCATCGAGCACCGTCCCGCGCAGCGTGGCCGCCGGCCAGACCGGCACATCGCCCACGTCCTCCACGCGCCCGACGGGCACGCGCACGCCGCGTGAGAGCTCTTCGTAGCTGTCGTGGAAGAAACGCAGCGCGTAGAGACCCGGCGCGCGCCCGAGGAGCGTCGCCGAGCCCTGCTCGTCGAGCGGGATCCCGCCGTTCGAGTACGTCGAGGGCGGGTCCAGCCCGGCCTGCCCACCCAGGATCGGCTGGCCCGTCAGGGCATCGACGAAGCGCGCGCGGATCCCACCGAGCTGGCCCTCGAGGCGCGCGCGTTCGATGGTGAACACGAGCTCCGCGAGCGGGCCCTCGACTCGCTGGGTCGCGAGGGTCGCGTCCCGCAGCACCACGCTGACGTACACCGGCGGCGCCACGCGCAATCGCAGCAGACCCGAGTAGCCAAGTGGGAGCTCGGGAACGGGCAGATACACGGTGTTCCGCGCGAACTCTCCGCAGCCGTGCAGCGTGCCGGGGTTGGAGCGAAAACCGCACAACGCGCCCGCGGGAGCCGTGCGTGTCGCCACCACTTCGAGCTGCGGCCGGACCGGATTGTCGTCGTAGGCGATCAGCACTCCGTTTTCGTCCAGCAGCTTCACCGGGATCGACAGAGCGCCCTCGAGCACGAGGTCGTGCCGCTCGCACTCGCCGCGCAGCTCGAGCTCCTCGCGCAGCGAGAGGAAGCCGCGCGCGCGCGCGACGAGCGTGTACC
>JABFRZ010000566.1 GCA_013140785.1 Planctomycetota bacterium
CGCTTGGCATCGGCGCAGAGGCTCTCGAGCTCCTGGTCCCCCGGCGCGCCTTCGGTCGGTCGACGTGCCATCACTTCCTCCGTTTCGGCTTGCCCTTCTGTGCAATCGACTTCGGTTGCGGAGCTCGGAACCCGAGTGACTTGAGCGCCTTACCCGTCGACGCGACTCGACCCATCGCACGATCGAGCGCGCGAGGGTTGAGCGGGTTCCGTCGACGGTTCCGAACGCAGACCGTGCCCTTCTCGATGAACG
Organism: Planctomycetota bacterium; assembly: GCA_013140785.1. Taxonomy (GTDB): domain Bacteria; phylum Planctomycetota; class UBA1135; order UBA1135; genus JABFRZ01. Next base: position 253 of record JABFRZ010000566.1, read on the forward strand.
TTCCGTCCTTGAGGAAGTAGCTGGTCTTGTTCGGATGGAAGCCCGAGGCGCATCCGCTCGAGCGACCCGTCGACCCGCCGGGAAGGATGGCGGCGAGGCGATCCGTGACCATGCCAGCCGGCCGGCCACCCCCGCCGCCACCACCGCCGCCAGAGGGCGGCGCCAGTAGTCCGATCCCCGGCAAAGACGCCCCCATCGTGGGCCTCGAGCTCGAGCTCCCTCCGGAGGCCTGGGCGGCCGTGCGGATGATCGCCCCGGCTGGGCCGGGGATCATGTTCAGGGCCACGCCGGCGACTTTCTTCACGCCGCTGACGATGCTCGAGAAGATGCCGCCGCCGTTCACGACCTGACGGCGGCCGATGCCGCCCTGGGTCATCATCCGGGCGTTCCGAATAGCGACGCTCACGCGCCCTCCCCGTTGCCGTTGTGCTCGAGCTGGTGCGATCGCATCGGAACCAGACCCCTCATGCCGGCCGCTTTCTTTCGGAGCTCAGCCTTCCGATCGGAGCTCGCCGGCGCCGGGCGCTCGAGCGGGAGGTCCGCCTCGAGCTGCTTGACGATCCTCTTGCGCTCGACCTTCGCATTGCGCGCAAGCTGCGCAGAGAAGCGCGTGAGGATGTCGTTGAAAATGAGCTTGTACTCGAGCCACTCGGCCGCGACCTGGTGGGGAGTGACTTCCTGACCGCGGAGCACCCTCCAGGCGTGAACCCACCTCGAGCGGCTCGGCGGAGGGGCTGACGCGTGACCGCCACAACCGCAGTCGTGGTCGATCTCGAGCTCGTCGGATGGGTCCCCGCTGGGGGCTTCCTGCGGTCCGGAGGGCTTCATGCGCTCAGAGGCGACAAAAGAGCTCATTTCGCATAATCGGTTATCTACGGGTTCTTTTCGTGTTTCGCAAGCTGAATCGACCTCCTACGTTGCCCTAGGATCGTTCCCGAAGGCTGAGGGGCCACTGGGAGACGGACGGCCCGGCTCAGGTCAGAGGCAGAGAGAGCACGGCGAAATTGGGGGCATCGGACCATGTGGGGTCCGGGTGGGGCTCGAGACCGAGACGAGCTCAAGTGGCGGCGGCTCCCCGCGCCAAGGCGCGTTGGGCGTCCGGTCAGTCTCTCTCGAGCTCGAGTTGCTCAACCCTCTCGTTGTAAAGCCCTCGAGAGACCGAGCTCCACGAGCTCCCACCCCTGAACAGCATCCGTTCGAGGCTTCAGGGGCGATCGGATGGGAGGCTAGGCTCGAGGGTGTGGATGGGGGGCGGCGGGGAACTCCACGTGCGTGGTTCCCGCCGCCCCACCCCCCGGGGCGGCGGGTACCGCCTCGGTGTGTTCGTAAGTCAGGAGTTCAACTCACGGGGAGGAACGATGAACGAGAGTCGACCGAAGTACAACGCCAACGGAGTGCTCGTCGGGTTCCGCGAGCTGAAGGACGCGCCGGGAGGAGGGGTGCACCGGCTCGACGTTCGGATCGGGATGCGCCTCGAGGTGACTGGCGACGAGCGCCGCGAGCTCGCGGAGCTCGCGGCCATCATGCACGCGCTGAGCGCCAACCCGCACGGCCCTTGGTTGTCAGAGTTCGTGCGAGCTCACACCCGCGCGACAATCGTCATCCGGGGCATGATCGATCGAGCTCAGACGTACTGACGCCAGCCGGGCACCTCGGCGTGCGGGAGGTCGCCGGCGATCACGTGAAAACCGGCGAGCTCGCGGATGCGCTTCCACCACGGCATGAGCGACGGGTCGACGACCGAGTCCCACGCTAAGCCGTACTCGTGCGCCGAGTCGCCCGGTGGGTTCGCAGGATACTTGCAATTCGCCGTCCGCCCCATGTTTCCCGAGCGGAGGCAATTCTGGTAGTTGTTCCAGAGCCGGCGTTGCTCGTCGGTCGATCGACGACCGGAGACGACGGTGACCGTCACGCCGTAATGGTCCGCGACGTCGAGGCACCAGTTAGCGGCCGCGCGGACGTCCTGCTCGAGCCCCGAGAGGCGTGCGCGACCAACGGCCACGCCGACGGCCTAAATGTCCAGCGGGGGCTCTCGCCAGAGCCAGGTCACGTCCATCGCAACGTTCGCGGCGCTGCAGAGGCACATCAGGTTGCCGTCACCGTTCGGCGTGCCGGTCGCGGGGATCAACACGACGTCCAGGTCGAGCACGAACGGGATGCCGATGGCGGTTGCCCATCCCACGACGTCGACGCCGGCCGCGGGCGCGGCGCTCGTATCCTGGCCCACGATCGCACCGGGCACGCCGCCACGCTTCCGGTCCTGCCACTGCTCGGTCACGCCGGTGAGCCCTGAGACCGCGGCCGTGGGCACACGGATCACGCCCGACGTCGCGACCGCGGTCCGAATGATGATCCGGTAGACGTTGACCAGGGCGCCGAGGACCGGCGGGCAGAGGATGTGCGAGAGAGCTTGCTCGCCAACGACGGCCGCGGTGACGGTCAACGCGTATGCTGCGGGCCCCAGCTTCGGTCCAACGATCTGAACCGGGACGATCACCTCGTCGAGCTGGAGGCGTAGACCGCCCTTGATGTCGTAGGTCTCCGCGAGCTCGAGCGCGGCCGATGGGTTCTGAACCGGCTTCGCCATGAGCTCGAGCTCAGCCCATCGGCGTGATGCGGAGTGACGTGCGGAAGTCGGCCACGGCGCCGGTCCCGTTGACAGCTTGCACGCCGAGCCGCTCACCGGCTCCCGCGACGTCGTTCAGGAAGTAGTGGTCCGGGTAGAGGATCGGCGCCGCGGTCGCGAGGATGGGCGCGGTCGCGTTCTGCATCAGAACGTCGGAGCCGGAGAACACGGAGATGGTCCACGTGTCGCCGGTGTCCGCGTAAATTGCGAACTCGACGAACGCGTCGTAGGAGAGGAACTCGAACTGCGAACCCTGCAGCGGGTTCACGGTCGCGCCCGCGGCCGCTCCGGTCGTCTGAACGAGAATCGAAGGCACGGGCTATTCCTCCTCGAGGTCCCAGATGTAGGGACGGTTGGTCGGGTCCTCCACGAGCGAGCTCAGCGCCACTCCCTTCCTCGAGGCGCCCTCGAGCAGACCGATCAGGTGGCGAGCTCCGCGGAACTCGAACCCCAGGAGCTCACACGCCTCGGAGACACGCTTGGCATCGGCGCAGAGGCTCTCGAGCTCCTGGTCCCCCGGCGCGCCTTCGGTCGGTCGACGTGCCATCACTTCCTCCGTTTCGGCTTGCCCTTCTGTGCAATCGACTTCGGTTGCGGAGCTCG